>CALCQB010000225.1 GCA_937897535.1 uncultured Novosphingobium sp.
CCACTCTGCAGTCTTGACCCCGGCGCGGACCCTCCAGGTCGATGCCGTGGCATCGTTGGGCAGGCCGGTCTGGTCAACCACTTCGAGCCGGTAACGGATATCGGCATAGGGCGTGATCGGCTGTTGCTTGGTTTCCGCCTGGACGGCGGTGGCCGGGGCCAGGCTGACAAGGGCGGAGGCGAGCAGGAGTTTGGCTTGATTCATGTGGCCATTTTGCCAATCATTTCTCAACTGTAATTGATAATAGTCAAGATTATTGCAGCGCAAGGCGCTATGCGATCGACTATGATCAAACCCCCGCTCTTGCTGGCCTCACCGCACCGGCTGCCTTTCCTGACCGGCAGCCTGGGCCTTGGCTCGACCGCAGCCTGGTGGCTGTCGGCACTGGTGCAGATCCATGCGGGATCGATCAAGGCGATCGCACCAGCCATGCCAGCCTCTTTGCTCCACGGCCCGGCGATGCTTTTTCTGGGTTTTACCCCGTTTGTGTTCGGCTTCCTGCTTACGGTGATTCCGCGCTGGATGAGTTATCCCGACCTTGCCTGGCAGCACTATGCCCCGGTTGGCGTGCTTCTGGCGCTGGGAGTGACCTGCGCGCAAATCGGCCTGTGGTCAGCCCAGCCGCTGCTGTTACTGGGCGGCTTAGCGATACTGGGCGGCGGTTGGAGCCTTGGCCTGCTGTTCCTTGCCCAGCTGTTGTTGGTCAATCGCCGGGACGGCAAACCTCCCTGCTGGCATGCAGCCTCAGCCCTTTCGGCCTTGGCGCTGGGGTTGCTGGCGCTGCTTTGCGCGATCGGCTTTGTGATCACCATCGATCCGCGATGGTTGCGTTGGTCCAACCTGCTGGCGATCAACGGCTTTTTGCTACCGGTGTTTCTTACCGTGGCGCACCGCATGGTGCCGTTCTTCGCGCGAATGGTGGTGACGGACTACCAGCCGTGGCGACCGGATTGGTTGCTGGCCGCGATCTGGGCGATGCTGGGTCTGCGCCTGCTGGGCGAGGAATTCGTTCAGGCCACCACGCTGGCGCTCGGATCGACCGGCCTGGCGCTAATGACCTCCGTGATGGCCTTCAAGTGGTGGCCACGCGACCCTGCGCCTGGCTTGCTGAAGGCGCTGCTGTGGGGCTTCCTTTGGGCTCCGGCGGGCTTCGCGCTGTCCGCGCTTGATGCGTGTGGATGGGCGCTGGGCCGAGCTCCGCTGCACGCGCTGCTTATCGGTTTTGCGGGCAGCATGCTGGTTGCGATGGTGACCCGCGTAACCCAGGGCCACTCGGGCCGCCCTCTTGCCATGTTCGGCTTGGCCTGGGCTGCCTTCGCGGGGATCCAGTTGGCGGCAGTCATGCGGATCTGGGCGGCATTGCGGACGGAAGATTCGGCGATCCTGCTGCTTGCGGCCGGGGCATTCCTGTTCGGACTGGCACCATGGCTGGTCCGCAACGCGCTGGTCTATTCCCGCCCCCGGATCGACGGCCGCCCTGGATGAGCGAGCAAATGACTACAGCCCGCAACCCCATCACGCCTGAAGAGGCCCTTGAACTGCTCAAGGAAGGCAACCGCCGCTTTCTGGCCGACGCGCCCTACAATCCGCCGATGGACCGGCTCCACCGGCTCCATCTGGCCGCAGCACAGCAGCCCTTTGCGGCCTATCTCAGCTGTTCGGATTCGCGGGTTCCACCAGAGCTTCTGTTCGAACGCGGACTGGGCGAACTGTTCATTGTCCGCAACGCAGGCAACACCTTGTGAGCCACTGCCTTGGGCAGTCTGGAGTTTGCCGTCACCCAATTGCAGGTGCCGCTGATCGTGGTCATGGGGCACGAAGCCTGCGGTGCAATCCGCGCCGCTGTTTCGGTCGCTCGGGGGCAGGCGGCCTATACCGGCAGCGTCTCGAAAGTGCTGCAATCGCTGTTTCCCGCCGTGCTCGAAGCCGATCCCTGGGCGGAAGACCTTTGCAACGCCGCTGCCCTGTGCAACGTCCGCAAGGTCGTGAAGGAGCTAAAGGAAGAGGCTTCACCAGCCTTGCTTAAACCACAGAACGACGGTTCATTGATGGTAGTTGGAGCCTACTACCATCTCGATTCGGGGCGCGTTGAGTTTCTCGAATGATGCAAGCGCATCTGCGACCTCCGCGGCCCGCATTCTTACCCCAATATGTCCAGATTATCGAGCGGTTCAAACGGACAACCAGAGGTTGGCCAAACCGGCATGAAACCAGTGAACCCGCGACTGCTTTAGGGATTGCAAAGATGGCCTTCAAGCGGTGGCCATATTCGCGGGAGCGGTCGCCGATTATGTGTTTTGAGCGCAATCCCAACATTGGCACTATTGGAGGCCCCACCAAACCTTCCCTTCAATTCGAATCCTAAATAGGATTCGAATCCACGGAACGCGATCACGCCAGATTTGGTTCGAACTGCTCTTCAACTGTGGCTGTAGCTGCGGACTATTTTGGCATCGAGTTCGCCTGTGCCCCCACTTTTCGATCCGATGCCCCCACCAATGCCCCCAAATGGGCTTGATGAGCCACCATCTAGCGATCTGATTGATTTGCGTAAGGAAAGCAAAATTCCGTGCAGTCAAATACTTCTAGATCGGAAGAGCGTCGTGTAGGGAA
>CALCQB010000226.1 GCA_937897535.1 uncultured Novosphingobium sp.
CATGGTCTTTGTGGGCTCACGCGGACACCTCGGGGCCTGGGGTGGTGTGCATCTGATGGCGGCCAGTGCTGCACTGGTGGCGATGATGCGCTCCATGGCGCTGGAGCTGGCCGCAGACGGCATCCGCGTGAACATGGTGGCCGCCGAGTTTGTGCAGGACCGTGGCGACACCCCGCGGCTGCGCGCCGGCATTGCGCATGCCGTGGAATTCCTGTGTGCGCCCGAACTGGGCATCAGCGGCGAGACGCTGCACCTGACCGAACCGGTGGAACGTCGCGGCGTGCGCGTGTCCGGCATGGCCAGTCCGCAAGACCCGGTTGGCGTGTTGGATCACCTCGGCCGCATCGCCGATCAGGACAACGCCATCAAGGCCGAGCGATCGCGTGAGCTCCAATGCGCAAATCAACGCCAGCCATTCGGCGTCGCTGTTGGTGCCGTGGCCCAGATCGTCGAACAGGTGCGGGACACCGCGGATAACCACCGCAGCCTCGATCCGTCCGGGATTGGGCCGGCAACCCCCATCGAAGAATACTTTCAGGCGGCGGCGGGTTGTGGGCGGTTTCATCTGAACTGGTGCTTCCCGAATGATTCGTGATTCGAAGCGAGGTGAGACCGCGCCAGTCGGCGATTTAAACGGCTCCGACCAGACCAAACTCTTCTCCTATCTACCAGTCCAGCGCGGCGCGCGCTTTTCGGCAAAGGCGCGCGGGCCTTCGCGGGCGTCTTCACTGCTTGCCCAGGCCTGGAACGCTGGATTGTCCGGCTGGGCCCGCATCGCGGCAGCAATGCCCGGTTCGGCAAGGCCATCCATCACAACCTGCTTGGATGTACGGATAGAGACCGGTGAAGCCCGGAGTATTTCGGCGCACCAGCGCTCTGTCACGCTGGCCAGATCGGCATCGGCGACCACTTCGGTGACGAAACCGAGCCGGTAGCCCTCTTCGGCCGAAACCCGGCGCGAGGCCAGGATCATCCCCATAGCCTGTTTGAGCGGAACCTGCCGCGCCAGCCGGTGCAGCCCGCCGCCGAGCGCAACCGCGCCGACCAGCGGCTCGGGCAATCCGAAGCTGGCGCTTGTCCCGGCAATGATCAGGTCGCAGGCCAGTGCCAGCTCGAACCCGCCGCCCAATGCCAGGCCATTCACCGCTGCAATGAACGGCTTGGGGCAATCGAACCGCTCGATCAGCCCGGCATAGCCGTGCGGCGGATAAGGGCGCCGCCCTTCGGCCACCGCCGCCTTCAGATCCGACCCGGCGCAGAACGCCCGGCCGGCCCCGGTGATCATGCAGACATGCTCGTCCGGCGCGGCGGCAAAGGCATCGAAGGCGGCTTCGAGTTCATCGTGCATTTCGGCGTTGATCGCATTGAGCACTTCGGGCCGGTTGAGCAAGATCGTGCGGACACCGCCGCTGGCTGCGCTGGTTATGTACTGCATGATCCGGTCCTCATTGCCTGCCGGGGCCTTGTCCAACAAACCCCGATCAGGGGAAAGGCCATTTCGCAATTTCCTACACGAACCATTTTGGTTATTCACGCGCTTTTGATCAACCTAATGGAGTTCGCCATGCCCATCCTCGAAGCCCTGATCGGGCCAATCGCTGCAATCATCGACAAGGTCATCCCCGACAAGGCCCAGCGCGACAAGGCCAAGCTCGAACTGTTGCAACTGCAAGGATCGCAGGACCTGGCCGAAATCAACGCCCGGCTTTCCGCGATCGTTGCCGAGGCCAATTCGCACGACCCCTGGACCAGCCGCGCCCGTCCCAGCTTTCTCTACGTGATCTATGTCCTGCTGCTGTGGGCATTGCCGATGGGCCTGCTCGCCGCGTTCAGCCCGCAATCCGCGCGCGACATCGCCGGGGGGATGAACGCCTATCTGTCCGGCCTGCCAGAGCCGCTCTATGCCTTGTTCGGCACCGGCTACCTGGGCTACACCGCCGCCCGGCAGTGGGGCAAGATCGCCGGCAGCGACAAATAGTGCCCGCCAGTCCCGGTTTTGGTTAGTTTCGGGTAATCTTTTGGCGCTATATGCAAGCGACTGGAGGCGGCGTGCAGCTGCCCGGGAGTTGCCTGTGCGCCAAGCGATCATCCGTTACCCCAAGGCCGGACAGCTGGCCGCCGCCCTGCTGCTGGGCGGCGCGCTGTTGGTGAGTGGCTGTTCGGGCCGCGATACCAGCGGGGCCGAGCAGCTCGCCGCGATGAACGCTGCGGCAGCGCGCGCCGAAAAGGCCGCGACCCGCGCCGAAGAAGCGCTCGCCAAGATCGAGAAGGCGGGTCAACCGCCGGTGGTCGAAGCGGACCCGGATTCGACCGAGGACGCTGACGACGCGGCGATCGCAGCCGAAAACGAACCACCCGCGAACGAACCCGACAAGAGCTGACGCCTTTCGGCTTGCCCGTCCGAACCGCACAGGTATGGAGAGCGGGAAACCGCCACTCCGCCGGAAAGCCTGATCCTTGCGCAAAGTCCTTGTCCTAAACGGCCCCAACCTCAACTTGCTCGGCACCCGTGAGCCCGAAATATACGGGCACGAGACTCTTGCCGAGATCGAAGCGCGGCTGGTCGCCCAGGGCGCGGCGCTTGGGCTTGAGGTGGAATGCCGCCAGTCCAACCATGAGGGCGTGCTGGTCGACTGGCTGCACGAAGCGCGCGGGGTGGTCCACGCGGTGCTGCTCAACGCCGGGGCCTATACCCATACCTCGATCGCGCTGCTCGATGCGATCAAGGCGACCCAGCTCAAGGTGATCGAGGTTCACTTGTCCGATCCAGAAACCCGTGAGCCATTCCGGCATCTGTCGTACATCGGAATGGGCGCGATCGATTGCGTCAAGGGGCTCGGCGCGAAGAGCTACGAGGTTGCGCTGCAGCGCGCGGCGGCGCTTTAGACTTGCCTCGCTGGCTTACCCGCCGCATAGGCGGAAGCCTGTTTCAGACAAGAGGCGAGACAAGACAATCTCATGAGCGAAACCAAGGGTTCCAGCCGTTCGGGCGGCATGAACATCGACAGCAAGCTGGTCCGCGAACTGGCCGAATTGCTCGCTGAAACCGGCCTGACCGAAATCGAAGTCGAGGACGGTGATCGCAAGATCAAGGTCGCCCGCCACGCCGCCGTGCAGCACTTCGCCGCCGCAGCTGCCGCCGCCCCGGTCGCCACTCCGGCCATGCCGCTCCCAGCCGCTGCGCCCGAACCGGCCGCTGCCCCCGCCGTCGATGCCAACGCGCTCAAGTCGCCGATGGTCGGGACTGCCTATCTCACTCCCGAACCGGGTGCGGCTCCGTTCATCACCGTCGGTGGCCAGGTCAAGGCCGGGGATACCCTGCTGATCATCGAGGCGATGAAGGTGATGAACCCCATTACCGCCGACAAGGCCGGGACGATCAAGGCCATTCTGGTCGAGAACGCGCAGCCGGTCGAATACGACCAGCCGCTGGTCGTGATTGCCTGAGGCCGCCCCACCCATGACCATCTCCCGCATCCTGATCGCCAATCGCGGCGAGATCGCGCTGCGCATCCATCGGGCCGCCCATGAAATGGGGATCGAGACGGTGGCGGTGCACTCCACCGCTGATGCCGATGCGATGCATGTCCGGCTGGCCGATCACGCCGTCTGCATCGGCCCGCCGCCAGCCCGGGATTCGTATCTCAACGTCGCGGCGATCATCTCCGCCGCCGAGATCGCCCACGCCGATGCAATCCATCCCGGCTACGGCTTCCTGTCAGAGAACGCCCAGTTCGCCGAAATCGTCGAAAGCCACGGGATCGTCTGGATCGGGCCCAAGCCCGAACATATCCGCACGATGGGGGACAAGATCGAAGCCAAGCGCACCGCGGGCGCGCTCGGCCTGCCGCTGGTTCCGGGATCGGATGGCGCGGTCAGCGAGATCGGGGAAGCCAGAAAGATCGCCGAGGCGGCTGGCTATCCGGTGATCATCAAGGCCGCATCGGGCGGCGGCGGGCGCGGGATGAAGGTCTGCAACGGCCCGGAAGAACTCGAAACGCTGATCGCCCAGGCCGGCAGCGAAGCCAAGGCCGCGTTCGGCGACGATACGGTCTATATCGAAAAGTACCTCGGGAACCCGCGCCACATCGAGTTCCAGGTGTTCGGCGACGGCAACGGCCAGGCCATCCACCTGGGCGAGCGCGATTGCTCATTACAGCGCCGCCACCAGAAGGTGCTCGAGGAAGCGCCCTCGCCGGTGATCTCGCCCGAAGAGCGCGACCGGATGGGTGGAATCGTCGCCAAGGCGATGGCCGATATGGGCTATCGCGGCGCGGGCACGATCGAGTTCCTGTGGGAAAACGGCGAGTTCTATTTCATCGAAATGAATACCCGGCTGCAGGTCGAGCATCCGGTCACCGAAGCGATCACCGGGGTCGATCTCGTCCGTGAACAGATCCGGATTGCCGACGGCAAGCCGCTGTCGGTGACCCAGGACGCGATCGAGTTCAACGGCCACGCGATCGAATGCCGGATCAACGCCGAGGATCCGTGGACCTTTGCCCCCTCGCCCGGACTGGTCAGCAGCTATCACGCGGCCGGCGGCATGAACGTGCGGGTCGATTCAGGGCTCTATGCCGGATACAAGATCCCGCCCTACTATGACTCGATGATTGCCAAGCTGATCGTCAAGGGCCGCACCCGCGAAGGCTGCATCATGCGGCTCAAGCGCGCGCTGGAAGAAATGGTTGTCGGCGGGGTCAAGACCTCGATCCCGCTGCATCAGGCCTTGATGAACGAGCCTGATTTCATCCATGGCGACTACACGATCAAGTGGCTCGAGGACTGGCTGGCCAAGCGCGCAGGCTGAGCCGCTCTGCTCCGCCCCGCAAAGGAACGTCGATGGCACTTTTGGAATCGGGACTGCAGCGGCGCGCCGCGCGGGCGCTGGAACGCCAGCTGGACTATCAGCGCGAGCGCGAGGCCCGGCTGAAAGCCCGCGAAGAGCGCCTGACGCTCGAAATGCGCCGCCATTCGGCCAATATCCGCGCCCGACTTGAAGCCGTTCGCCCGATTGCCGTCGACGCCCCGGTGCTCGAGGTAGGCTCAGGCGCGCACGGGATCATCTTCTACTTCGGGACCAGCAACGGCTATGGGGTCGATCCGCTGGCCGATCACTACCGCGAAATGTTTCCGGATCTACACAGCCGCGCCACGACCCTGGCCGCACCGGGCGAAGAGCTGCCCTTCCCCGATGCCGCGTTCGACGTGGTGCTGTGCGATAACGTGGTCGATCACGCCAAGGAGCCGCAGGGAATTCTGAAGGAGATTGCCCGGGTCACCCGCCCCGGCGGCCTGCTCTATTTCGAGGTCAACGTGCATCACCCGTTCTATCACTGGGCCGCCAGCCTGCACGCCGGCTGGCGCGCGCTGGGGATTCCGTTCGAGATCACGCCGTTCGCGGATCACACCTTTCACTTTACCCGCGCCGGGGCAGCACGATTGTTCGACGGGCTGCCGTTCAAGCTGGTCAGCGAGAGCGACACCCTGGCCGCAGAAGCGCAGCGCCAGCGCGCCCTGCCGCTGCGCCGCCCGAGCGACCTGCTCAAGCGGTTGTTCGTCAAGAACGCGGCTTACGAGGTGGTCGCGATCAGGGCCTGATCGCCCGGTTTTGCCAGGCCCAGCGATAGTCGTTGATCAGCGACAGCTTTTCCCCGGCAGCGCGGCGCGCGACGATTTCGCGCACGATCATCCCGGTTCGCTCGACCGAGCGCTGCCCCTGGTCGAGATCGATCGTGCCGTGTCCCGGCAGCAGCAGGTCGAACCGCACCGGACGGCCGTCCACCCGCCAGTTTGCCAGCCGGTCGAGCGAGGCGAGGTACTGGCCGCAGTCGGCCTTGGTCCCGCCCATCCAGGCGTGGCGGCCATTGTGCAGGGTAATGTCGCCCGACAGCAGCAGCCACTTGCCGCCGCGCTGGAAGGCATAGCTGGTCGACCCCGGGGTGTGCCCGGCGCTGCCGATCGCGTGGAGCGCCAGGTTGCCCATCCGCAGCACCTCGCCGTCGCGAACCGCCCGGTCGGCTATGCAGGGCGTGCAGCGATTGCCCGCAAGCGGCAGGAAATCCTTGGCAATGACGTCGCTGCAGGCGGCGAGTTCGGGCGCATCGCCCGCGCCGACGATGATCGTCGCCCCGCGCGCTTTCCACCGCTGGCACGACTGGCCGTGGTCGATGTGGCAATGGCTCAGCACCACCCATCTGACCTGCTCGGGCCGGAACCCCAGCCCTTTGATCTGGGCCAGCACCTCGTCCTGATAGGCATCGAGCGAAGGGTCGACCAGCACCAGCCCGGCCCCGGTGTCGATCAGGTAGATCAGCTGGTCGCTGTTCCACGGCCCGATCATCCACACACCCTCGGCGATCGTCCAGGGCGAGCGGCTCAGCGTGAATTTGCCCGCAGCATAGTCCCGCCGAACCTGCGCCTGCACTGCCGCGCCGTCTTCCCACGCCTGCCCCGGCTTGAGCGCGCGCCAGGCGGCAAGGTCGGCATAGGTATCGATCGTCGGCACAACCCGCTGGCTCCACGGCGTGGTCACCACCACCGGCTGGTTGGGGCCGGGCCGTTCGATCCGGGAGTTCTGCCAGGTCCGCCAGCCGAGTGCGGCGATCGCAGCAACCAAGATGGCAATCAGAACCCACCGGCGACCTTGGCGCGGCGCAGTCTGGCTCACCGCGCTACTCCAGCGGAACGCCCGGCATTTGCTTGGCGGTGCGGATCGTCAGGCTGGTTTTGACGCTGTCGACGTTGGGCGCCGGGGTCAGCTTGCTGGTCAGGAATTCCTGAAAGCTCTGCAGGTCCTTGCTGACGATCTTGAGGATGAAGTCGATCTCGCCGTTGAGCATGTGACATTCGCGCACTTCGGGCAGGTCTTTCATCGCGTCTTCGAACTGGCGGAGCGAATCCTCGGCCTGGCTCTTGAGGCTGACCATGGCGAAGACGGTGATCGCGAAGCCCAGCTTCGAAGAATCGAGATCGGCGTGATAGCCGCGAATGACTCCCAATTCCTCAAGCGCGCGAACCCGGCGCAAGCATGGCGGCGCGGTCAGTCCGACCCGCTGGGCCAGCTCGACATTGGTGACGCGGCCTTCGTCCTGCAACTCGGCCAGCAACCGGCGATCTATCGAATCGAGATTAGCCATGCCACTACCCCATGTTTGCGCCGCGAACCTGTGTTGCAGCCCGGATCGGCAACTTTCACCACACTCTGTGCCGTTCCGCGATAATTTTATTGTTTATGGCGGCAACTGTCCCGCTTTGCAACGCACCATTCGCGAACCCTGTGGGCTGGGGACAATCTTGGTAAACGCGCTCGCGCGCGCAGACTGCGGGGCCTAATGAAGCTGCCATGCATTTTGACGACCGCCTTGGTACCGTGCTGCGCCTCAGCGCCAGCGGACCGGCGGTGCAACGCATCCAGTATCGTCAGTTGCTCGATCTGCTTGGCACGTCACCGGCCGATGCCCGGGGTGACCAGCTCGATGCGGCCTATGTCCGGCTGGGCGAGCTTTCGGCGGGGATACCGGCGACGGATCGAGCCAGGGCGATTGCCGATGGCGGATTGCGGCTGCGCTCGGCGCGGCTGGTTGCGGCACTGGCGACGGGCGAGCCGCAGGTTGCCGCCGCCGCGCTACAGCGCGCCAACCTGAGCGGCGAGGAATGGCTCGACCTGGTCCCGGCCCTGCCCCCTGCCGCGCGCCCGCACCTGCGCCAGCGGCGGGATCTGGCGCCGGAAGTCAGCGCCCTGCTGGGCCGGCTGGGCGTCAATGACCGCGGCCTGCCCCCGGTCGAGACAGCTGCCGTTAGCAGAGCATATGGCGACAATCCTCCGCTCGAGCCTGATCTCGTGACGGTCGATGTCGTGCTTTCATCCCAGCCCGATGCGGACGACCGCGGGATCGGCGCGATCGTCAAGCGGATCGAGGCCTATCGCCGGGCCAAGCAGGTGGTCGATCAACCAGCACCGGGCGATGCGCCGCGCCTGCCGCTGGGTGAGGATCATGTCCTGCAGGTCCCCGAGCAGGTTCAGGCGTTCGATTTCGCCACCGATGCCGAAGGGCGGATCACCTGGACCGATCCGGGCGTTGCGGCGATGGTCATCGGCCAGGCGGTCGCGGGCACGCTGCCAGATCCGGATTTCGCCGTGACGCTGCGCCGCCACCAGCCGCTGCAAAGGCGGACCGTCAAGCTGGCCGGGGCCACCGCGATTGCCGGTTCGTGGCAGCTTGACGCCGCGCCGTGGTTCGACCCGCTGACCGGGGAGGTGCGCAAGCGCGTGGCGCGCGTCACGATCTATCCGAAGACGCACTATGTGACGCCGAAGGAACGCATTCAGTGGTCCATCGAGCAGATTCAGGTAGACCTGAAGGAGCGCCTGGAGTGGTTCCGCG
>CALCQB010000227.1 GCA_937897535.1 uncultured Novosphingobium sp.
TTTCCCTACACGACGCTCTTCCGATCTCGGGGCCGAGCGCCGCACCCATGGCCGCACCGGGATCCTGATCTACCTCAGCCTGGCCGAACACCGCGCCGAGATCGTCGCCGACGAAGCGATCGCCGGCAAGGTCGCGCCCGAAGTTTGGGGCGATGCGATGGCCGCGATGATCGCCGAAATTCGCGCCGGCCGCCCGGGTGCCGGAATGGTCGCGGCGGTGGAAAAGGTTGGCGCGGTGCTGGCCGAGCACTTCCCCCGCGCCGAGGACGACAAGAACGAACTGCCCGACCGGTTGATCGAGCTTTAGGATTTTCGATTCACCCGAAGGACCGAGGCTGTCCCCATCGGACCGGAGGTCAGGTCGGATCGATAGCTGGAGGCTGGAAAAACCGAATGGGTGGCAAGCGGCTTCGCCGAGGTAGGAACATCTTGGGTGCTTCGGGTGAATCCTATTTCCCAACCAACGCACAATCGGTGTAGCGCGCAAGCATGAGCGAAACGCAGGAACAGATCGTCTGGCAGGGCAAATTCGTCACCGCCAAGGTCAAGGGCAAGTGGGAATACGTCTCGCGCTCACGCGGGATCAAGGCGGCGGTGATCCTGGCGATCGACGATGCGGACCACGTCCTGCTGGTTGAACAGTTCCGCGTACCGCTTGGCAAGCCCTGCATCGAGCTGCCCGCCGGGCTGATCGGCGACGACGATTTCGCGCCTGACGAAGACGCCGCCACGGCGGCCAACCGCGAACTTGAAGAGGAAACCGGCTACACCGCCGCGCGGATGGAGGCGGTGGGCGAATTCTATTCCTCGCCCGGCATGGTCACCGAGAGTTTCACACTGTTCAAGGCCCACGGCCTGACCCAAATCGGTCCCGGCGGCGGCGTGGCGGGCGAGAACATCACAGTCCATCGCGTGCCCTTGGCCGACATCGGCGAATTCATCGAAAGCGCCCGGACGCGCGGTTTGGGGATTGACGTGCGGCTGCTGATGCTGCTCGCTCCGGGGATACTAACCTAGCTTGTCATTGCGAGCGCAGCGAAGCAATCCAGTTGCAGCGCAAACCGCCCTGGATTGCTTCGCTGCGCTCGCAATGACGAAGGAATAGAGCTAGCGAAGCAGAAATCGGGAGGAAAATGAGGATGGCAGGACGGGTTCAAGGCAAGAAGGCGCTGATCACCGGCGCGGCGCAGGGTCTGGGTGCGGCCCAGGCGGCGATGCTGGCGCGCGAGGGGGCCAAGGTGCTGCTCGCCGATATCAACGCCGCCGGCGCGGCCGAACAGGCGGCGAAGATCAACGCCGAGCTGGGTGAAGGCACCGCCTTTGCGGTCAAGCTCGACGTTACCCAGGAAGCCGACTGGATCGCGGCGATGGAAGTCGCCCAGGCCCGGATGGGCGGGCTGTCGGTGCTGGTCAACAACGCCGGGATCGGGGTGCGCGGGAATATCGAGACCTGCACCCTGGCCGAATGGCACAAGGGCTTTGCGGTCAACGTCGATTCGGTGTTTCTGGGCTGCCAGAAGGCGATTCCGTTGCTGAAGGACAACCAGCCCGGTTCGATCATCAATATCTCGTCGATCGCCGGCCTGATCGCCAGTGACACCATGCCCGGCTACAACGCCAGCAAGGCGGCGGTTTGGATGCTGTCAAAGTCAGTCGCGCTCTATTGCGCCAAGATGGGCTGGGACATCCGCAGCAACTCGGTCCACCCGACCTTCATCGACACCCCGATCCTCGACGGGATGGTCGCCTCCACCGGCAAGCCCAAAGACGTGATCATGGACAAGCTGGCCCGGCAAATCCCGCTCAAGCGGGTTGGCGCGCCCGACGATATCGCCAACGGCGTACTCTATCTCGCCAGCGACGAGAGCCGGTTCATGACCGGGGCCGAGCTCAAGCTCGACGGCGGCATCTCGGCGATGTGACGAGGCATTGCCAGGCGGGAGCGGCGGAATTGCCTTCCCCGCCAGCTTGGCGCATCCTCGGCCCGACGTAGCAGGGGGAGAAGCGACGTGTCGGACATAAATCCAGCCGCTTTGGGCCGCCGTCAGGTCAGGATCTTTCTGGCCTTGGCCGTGGTTCTGGTCTTGCTGGCCTACATCCCGATCTTGCGGACCGGGCGGCTCGGCACCTGGGGCGGACTGGCGGTGATGCTGGTGATGTGGGCTCCGGGCGTGGCGGGGATGGCCACCCAACTGGTCACCACCGGCAGCCTCAAGGGCATGGGCTGGCGGCCACAGACCTGGGGCTTGCTGGGCTTGTCGCTGATCCTGCCTCTGCTCTACGCCGGGCCGGTCTATGGGCTGACTTGGGCCAGCGGGCTGGCTGGGTTCGCCCCGGCCGGCTGGCAAGCCGAAGCGCCGGGCTTCTCGATCGGCGGCGCACTGATGTTGTTGCTCACCGCCGGATTGCTGCAATCATTGATCAGCGCCACCGGTGAGGAGATCGGCTGGCGCGGGCTGCTGGTGCCGGCGCTGGCGAAGTTCAATTCCTTTCCCAAAGTAGCGTTCTATTCCAGCCTGGTCTGGCTGTTCTATCACGTGCCGCTGATCCTCGCCGCCGATTACCATGGCGAGGGCACCCCGCGCTGGTACTCGCTGCTCTGCTTTGCGGCGATGGTCATGGCGATCGGTACGGTCATGGCCTGGCTGCGCATCGTTTCGGGCAGCCTGTGGCCGCCCGCCGTGCTCCACGCCTCGCACAATCTAATCGTCCAGGCCGTGTTCGATGCCGGCACCAAGGCGGGGCCGTGGAGCGGCTATGTCACCGGAGAATTCGGGATCGGGCTGGTGCTGACCATCGGCGTGGTCGCCTGGGTGATGGTGAAGAAACGCGGCGTGACGCCTGCTTCCGGCTGAGTGGGCAGCACCAGAGCGATTGCGCACCGGTTTCGTATATGCGAAGGTTTCAAGAAACCACGCACAAGAGGAACCGCCCGAATGCCGCATATCAAGACCACTCACGTTGGCAGCCTGCCGCGCGGGGACGAACTGACCCCGCTGCTGCTCGCCCGCGACAAGGGCGAGCCCTATGACGCGGCCGAATTCGACCGGGCGGTTGGTGCTGCGGTCGATGCGGCGGTGGCAATGCAGGTCGAATGCGGGGTCGACGTGGTCTCGGACGGTGAGCTCGGCAAGGTCGGTTACTCGACCTACATGATCGAGCGCCTCTCGGGCTTTGGTGGGCATATCGATCGCAAGATGGCGGCCGACCTGGCCGAAGTGCCGGAACTGGCGAAGAAGCTCTCCGGCATCATGGGCAGCCAGGAATTCGTCCGCGCCAGCTGCATCGGCGAGGTCAAGCTGGTCACGCTCGAGCCGCTCCACGATGATATCCGGCGGTTCAAGGCCGCGCTGGCCAAGAACGGCACGCCTGCAACCGAAGCCTTCATGAACGCCGCCTCGCCTGGCCTGATCACCGCCTTCCAGGTCAACCGCCACTATCCCAGCCACGAGGCCTACCTCGCCGCGCTGGTCGAGGCGATGCGCGAGGAATACGAGACGATCGTTGCCGCGGGCTTCCTGCTCCAGCTCGATTGCCCCGACCTCGCGATGAGCCGCCACACCGGCTACCAGGACATGAGCGAGGCCGATTTCGTTAAGGTCGCCGCCGCCAATGTCGAAGCGCTCAACGCCGCCACCGCCAATATCCCGCCCGAAAAGATGCGGATGCACGTTTGCTGGGGCAACTACGAAGGCCCGCACGATCATGACATCCCCCTGGAACGGGTGATCGACATCGTGATCGCCGCGCGGCCGGCAACCGTGCTGTTCGAGGCCGCCAATCCGCGCCACGAGCACGAGTGGAAGGTCTGGGCCGATGCCAAGCTGCCCAGCCACAAAATCCTCGCTCCCGGCATGATCGACACCTGCTCCAACTACGTCGAGCATCCCGAACTGATCGCCCAGCGGATCGAGCGCTTCGCCGCGATCGTCGGACCGGAGCGCGTCATTGCCAGCACCGACTGCGGGTTCGGAACCTTCGCCGGGTACGGCAAGATCGACCCGCTGGTCACCACCAAGAAGCTCAAGGCGCTGCGCGAGGGGGCCGACATCGCCGGCGCGCGGCTGTGACCGAGGACGAGCGCCGGGCGATCGAGGCCGACTGTGCGCGGCTGATCGCGCTCTACGCCAACCTCAACGATGCCGCACGCTGGGCCGAGGCAGCGGCGCTTTATGCCGAGGACGGCGTGATGGCCCGCCCGACCGCACCCGACGCGCCGCTGGTTGGCCGCGCCGCGATCCTTGCGGCGTTCGAATCGCGCCCGCCGCGCAAGACCCGGCACGTCTGCTCGAACGTCGTCATTACGGTCGAGGGGCCGGATGCCGCGAGTGGCGAGAGCGCGATGATCCTGCTCCAGCCCGATGCCGCCCCACTGGCGGGTTCCTTCCATGACCGCTTCGTCCGCACTGCCGAGGGCTGGCGCTTTGCCGAGCGGCGCGGCAGCCTCGCCTGGTAGCATGCCCGCTGCTCCCGCCCCCAACACGGTCAAGTCGGCGCTGCGCACGCTCGATATCATCGAGTTCGTGATCGCCCATCCGCAAGGGCCGATCGCGCAGGACATCGCCGCCGCGCTCGACATTCCGGTCTCAAGCCTGTCCTATCTGCTCAGCACGCTGGTCGAGCGCGGCTACATCGTCCGCGATGGCCGCCAGTACCGCCCCGGCCCGGGGCTCGAGCGGTTTGCGCTCAGCCCACAGGCGCTGACCCTCGCTGACCGGACCGAGCCGCTGGTCAAGATCCTGCGCAGCGAGCTCGACGAGACCGCCAGCTTCATGGTCCGCGCCGGCTGGCAGGTCGAGGCGTTGGTGACCGAGGCCAGCGGCCAGGCGCTGCGCTATGCGATCGAGGCCGGGCACCTCAAGCCGCTGCATTCGCTCGCCGCCGGCAAGGCGATCCTCGCGACCCTGCCCGAGGCCGAGCTGGCCCGCTATTTCGCCGAGGTCCCGCGTCCGCGCTTCACCGCGCAGACGATCGTCGAGGAGGCTCCGCTGCGCGCGCAGCTCGCCCAGATCCGTCGCGACGGGCTGGCCGAGGCGCACGAGGAAAACACCCTCGGCATCTGCGGCCTCGCCGTGCCGGCCTGGCTCGATGGCGAGCCGGTCGGCGCCTTCGCGGTGGCGATCCCCGAGGTCCGCTACGACGCGCCGCTCGCGGCCAGGGCGAAGATTGCCCTCACCCGCGCCGCGGCGGCTTTGGCGGGTTAGCCAGCGACTTTCGTCGCTGGCTGGCAACCCTTATCCCTTGGTCCGCCAGCCATCGGCATAGGCATCGCGCGCCACTTCGGCATAGGGCACCGGCGCGACCACGGCCTTGATCGTGGTCTGGACGTGCGGTTCGACCGTCGGCTTGGTGGTGCCGCCGTTCGGTTCGCCCCAGACCAGCGAGACTTCGGTGCCGGGCGTGGCATGGGCCTCATCCAGCATCGCCAGGGTCAGGAACTTGCCCTCGCTCGACGAATAGCCGATCCAGGTCGACAGCCCGGCGAGCGACCCATCGGCGGCGCGAACCTCGTCATAGGGGTGCATCGCATAGACCGAGCTGGGGTATTCCATGAACTTGGCGCGCTCGCCCTTGGACAGCGCCGAGCTCTGCACCCGCATCACGTCCTGGTTGTCGAGCGCCAGCGTCACCTTGCGGCGGTGCGGCCCGGCAGCAATCTTCTCAAGCGCGGCGCGGCCGACGAACTCGTGGTCGAACTTGACGAACGGACCATAACCCAGGTCCCACGGGGTCAGGTAATAGCCCTCGATGCTGTCGGGCACATAAGAGCCCCCGATCGAGCACTTCGCGCCATAGGAATTGGCCCCGCTCCATTCGCGGAACTCCTTGAGCTCGTCGCCGGTGAAGATCCCCGGCAGCGGGCTCGGGATCCAGCCCGATTCGAGCGTGTTCGACGAATAGGCCCGCCCGCCGACCAGCGCCATCGCATGCGGCTTGCCCGCCGCGACCAGCGCCGCGTGGACCGCGTCATAGTCTTCCCACGGCCCGTACAGTTCCCAGCCCGGCTGCCCGGCCATCCCGTGGCGCAGCGCGTGGACGGTCTTGCCGGCGATGGTCAGGTGAGTAATGTTGAAGAACTTGAGGTCGGGCGGCGTGGTCCCGGTGGCGTCGGCGATGATCTTCATCGCGTTCGGCCCCTGGACCTGAAAGCGATAGTTCTTGCGCTTGCCGTCGGTCCGCAGCGCCCAGCGCTCGTCGCGCTCGACCTCGACGTTCCACTTGCCCGAGGCGGCGTGGAATTCGACCCATTCGATCGCCGGGGCGCGGCCGACCAGGTTGAAGCGATTCTCCTCAAGGTAGAACAGGATCACGTCGCCGATCACGTGGCCATAGGGGGTGACGGGGACGAACTGCTTGGCCTTGTCCGGCACGAAGCCCTTGAAGCTGTTGATCGCCAGGTATTCGAGCATCGCAAAGGCATCGGCCCCGCGCACTTCCAGATCGACCATGTGGTACGACTGGTTGAACAGCACCGCGCTGTGCTGCCAGGCCCACTGCTCGTTGCGCCAGTTGGTGTACTCTGCGGGCACGCCGGGATAGACGTTCGGCCCGGTCTGCTGGTTGCGCAGCATGGTCACCACATCGGGGGTGCCCGCGAGAATGCTTTCAAGAGTATCGGCCATCATCCTGTCCCTTTATCCATGGCTGCGGCCCTGCGTGGGGGCCTTCCCGAACACCTCTGGCACAATTTCGCGTTGATGAAAAGTTCGCATTTGTGAATTCATCACAGATTTGTCGTCCGGGGTTGGTGGAGCGGGCTGGCGCCGAAACAGGGTGACAAGGGCGACACAGTGTCACCCTGGTTGACGGCGCTTTTATGGCTTCGAATCATAGTCTTACCCAGCAAGGGTGACAGGTGACACATCTCCGCGCGCAAACACTCCACAAGCCCGACGAATAGCGGCGCGTATCTAGCGGGTTGCCGCGCTGTAGGAAAATGGGTTCACCCGAAGAACCGAAGCTGTCGCGCCGGGCCATCTCGCTGCGCGCTACCCGCGCAGCGGGAATTGTCTGCATCGCCAGGATTGCAGATCCGCTGACGCGGAGACGGCAAAGGCTGGATTCTGGCGCAACCGCTTCGGTTCTTCGGGTGAAACAAAAAGACCCCGCACAAACCTCCAGATCGGCCGCAATTCCCGCCCCGCTAGGTAGTCCCCCGAATAGCCCCGCCAACCCCGCGCTGATCCAATCGCGTCAGGGTGAAGCCTCACCCCGGCAACGGAGCGGCGGCGATGGCGGCACTGGCGATACTGGCGCTGATCGGCGCGGCGGCGAGCGGCGCTGGCGGCGCGAGCGCCCTGCCCCCCGATTACCTGGCGATCGCGCTGAAGGTGGCCGGCCAGGGCCTGCCCGGCTGCCGCTCGTACCACCCCGACGGCAGCGAAGGGCCATGCCTGCCGAGGTTTGCAATCAAACGCAGCGGCGGGATCAACGGCTGGAGCCTCGACGGCACGATCACCTTCACACGGGGAGCAACCGAGCGCCTGACCGAGGATGAATTCGCCCTGCTCGCCGGACACGAAATCGCGCACTGGTACCTGGGGCACCGCGGGAGCAGCGTGGAGGCGGAACTGGCCGCGGACCGGCTGGGCGCGGAGCTAGCGTGTGCGGCGGGGTTCGATGTGGCGCGGGGGGCGGAAGTGTATCGGTGGCTGCGGGCAGACCGGGCGCATTCGAAGGGTGGGATTAGGTTGGGGGTCGTGTTGACAGTGAAGTGTTTGGGTTAGTGCACCGTCAACGTAAACTCGTAATCCGCTCCGTAGTCCGGCAATGCGAATTGCGCGGTCGCATCCTCATGTGCGCAAACGCCCCTTGACCCGCAAATCAGGATTATAAGCTGCTTCAATACGACGTTTGGTTAGCTCGATCGCGACTCTCAAATCTGTTCTGCGAAACGCTCCAATCGGCTTCTGTTGCGGCTCATCCGAATCCGTGAGACCGGCAATGGCAGACATGAGCCAATCCTTCTCTCTCATCATTCAGCTCCCGTTTCTGGTTCGATCCCCTTACGAGCGAAAAACCTATGGTTCAAGTCAGCGGGGAAGTAGTGTTTCCTCTTAACCCAGACGAAACCTTCCGACTTCGAGATCACGGCTACATCGATTGGACCACCTACGGTTTCGTAGCCGACAGAGACCCGCCTCTTTATCGATGTCAAATCGACTAGCGCCTCAGCCATTCGAGCTAACTCAGGCTTAGGCATAAATTCGACCATACCTTCAATCTCGACCTCAGACTCCCTCCGGATCAAATCAAAGCTCTCCTCTACCAAGCCGTTGAGGAACGCTTCCTCTGCTGCTTCAGCTTCATCGTTGAGTGATGCAAGATCGTCGTCGGATAACTCGATCTTTTCGAGGAGCTTAGCGGCCACAGCCCCAAGGGAACAAACCACCCCCCGCCGCATTATCCCCCAAG
>CALCQB010000228.1 GCA_937897535.1 uncultured Novosphingobium sp.
TGCAATCTGCCCGCCGGGTTTGCCGCAGGGGCGGCGATCGAGGCCGATACCGGACCGGCCGGGCTGCTTCCTCAGCTACGCCGGGCCCTGACTATGCCCGATGGCGAATGGTTGGCCATGGCCAGCGCGGCGCACGATCTGGCCAGCGGGCCATTCTCGGCCGAGGCGATTGCGGCGCAATGGGAAGCCGCTTACGCTGGGCTGATACAGGGAGCTATGTCGCGATGAGCGATCCGATAGACGCGGCCTCCAGCCGCCCGCTCGAAGGCGGCGCGAGCTTTTCGCTCGGCAACAAGCTCGCCCGGCTCGCCTGGGGTGTGGCTTGGCTGGTGCTGGCGCGGTTCACCCCCCCGCCGCTGCATGGCTGGCGGCGGCTGGTGTTGAAGGCATTCGGGGCGGAAGTGGCGAAGGGCGCGCGGGTCCACGGCAGCGCGATGATCTGGCTGCCGGCCAATCTCGCGCTGGGTGAGAACTGCCTGATCGGGCCAAGGGTGCGGCTCTACAACCAGGGCCGGATTACAGTCGGCCCGCGCAGCGTGATTTCGCAAGGCGCGCATGTCTGCGCGAGCACCCACGATGTTTCCGATCCGCATTTCCAGCTGGTGCTGCGCCCGATCACGATCGGCGCGCAGTGCTGGATCGCGGCAGAGGCCTTTGTCGGCCCGGGGGTGACGATGCGCGATCGATCGGTGTTGGCGGCGCGCGGCGCGCTGTTCGGTGATGCCGCGGCGGACACGATCTATCGCGGCAATCCCGCAGCGGCGATCAAGCCGCGGGAACTTCGTGAAACCTGAGACAGTCTAGCGGTTGGCGTAAACCTGCGCCGAGCCGCCCTGGTGGCTTTCCTGGGCGAGGTAGATCGTCCGCGCGATCGAAGCGATCCGGGCATCGCGGCCGGGCTTGCCGCCCTGGCCGGTGACATAGATCGCCACGGCATAGGCGTGGCCATCGGGGGCCTGGATGATCCCGACATCGCTGGCGGTGTTGTTCAGCGTACCGGTCTTGTGAGCCAACCGCGCATCGCCCGGCAGCAGCGCCCGCATCCGGTGTTTCCCGGTCTCGCAGCGCTCCATCGTGCCGAGCAGGAAGCTGCGGCTACGCGCGGATAGCCAGCGCCCCTGGAACAGCCCGGACAGCAATTGAGTCATCGCGACCGGGGTAGCGCTGTCGCGCAGATCGACCGTGGTCGCGGGATTGAATTCACCATCGTCACGGACCAGGGTGGCGATATCACGGTCGATCCGCATCCCTTCGATCCCGGCTGAACGGATCCAGCGGTTGACCGAAACCGGACCGCCGACGGCGGCCAGCAGGGCGTCGGTCGCGGGGTTGCTCGAATGAATCAGCGACAGCTGGATCAATTCGCGCCCGGTCATCATCTTGCCGGCCCGGACCGGGGCCTTGTCGCCCGAATATTTGGCCGACTTGACCGAAATCATCAGCGGGAACTGATCGTCGAGGCTCCACCGGCCCTTGTCGACCCCGTCGAGGAAGGTCGCGGCGATCGCGATCTTGCTGGTCGAGGCCATCGGGAACGGGGTGTCGCCCAGCACGGCAAAGCTCTGCCCGCTGGTCAAATCGATCATCGCCACGCCGATTCGACCGTTCGAGGCATCGGCAGCGCTATAGAGCTGGGCTTCGAAGTTCGAACCGTAAGAGCGGGGCTGGCCATAGGAAACGAACGGCCGGACTGTCGCCTGGGCGGGACGTACGGCTGGCTTCTTGACCGTCGCCTGGACCAAGGGCTGCGATTTCGCGGTCGGCGCGATAACCGGCTTTGACGCTGTCCTGGGTGCGGGGGCCGGGGCGACAAAGGCCCGGTCGAATTCATGCTCAAGCGAAGAGTCGGCAAAAGCCGTGCCCGCCGGTGCCAGCATGGCCCCGGCAAATGCCAGCGAGCCAAACAGCTTAGAGATCATTCCCGTCTTCACGTGGAGTGCGTTAGCCCAATCATGCTTTCTGTTTGGCTAACGGGTTCCCCACTGGATAGGATTGCGCGACGAACTGCACTTTTCGTGCGGGGGATTGAAATTTCGGATGCCCCTTTGGCCCGATTGTTCCCCGTTCGCACTGATTGACCTGCCCTGCCCCAATGCCATGGCTGCTGGAGCGCTCGCTATTTCGGTTTGCGGAACCGCAGCGTGAACTGGTCGGTCTGGCCGCGAATCACCGGATCGAACACGTTAGCGGTGCGCGGATCGGCCGGACGGGCATAGAGATCGCTACTGGCCTCAAGCTTGAACCCGGCGCCGGTCAGTTCGTCGATCACTGCCTCCCGGTCGATTCGGTGGAGCTTGTCCGCCATGGCCGTCCCGCTGCCGGCCGCCGCGCTGTGATCGACCACCACCAGCGTACCGCCGGGCTTGAGCGCCGCGAACAGCGCCTTGCTCGCGCGTGCGGCGTTGCCGGCCGGAAACGGCTTGAGGTAGAGGTCGTGGAAATTCTGGACGGTGATGATCACGTCCAGCTTGGCCGGAAACGGCGGGGCGGCGAACGGCCCGGTGATCCCGTCGACATTGCTGTATGCATCATCGACGGTCTTCTGCTCGGCGGCATATTCCTTGCGGAAGCCGATGAACTCGCTCGGCTGGAAGGCATAGACCCGGCCGCCCGGCCCGACCGCAGCGGCGAGAATGCGTGTAAGGTAGCCCCCGCCCATCACGAAATCGCCGACCAGCTGCCCCGGCTTGATCCCGGCAAAGGCCAGCAGCTCGCCGGGAAGCCGGGCTGGATCGCGCGCCACGTCGGCGGCGGGCCGGGCCGGATCGGCCAGCGCGGCGGCATAGCTGGCGGCCGTCAGCGGCGGCGGCGTTGTCGCGCATCCAGCCATCGCGAGAGCGAGGGCGGCAAAGGCGGCGAGGTGAGCTTGACGCAGGCGCATGGCAGGGATCCCTTCCGAACAGTCGGTCAAGGCTAGCACCGGCCTCGCCTGCCTCCAACAGAAAGGGGCCGGAGGATTGCTCCCCCGGCCCCGTTTCGGTTGGTGCGGTGCGCGTGGACTTAGAAGTCCATCCCGCCCATGCCGCCCATGCCGCCGCCGGGCATTCCGCCCATGGCCGGCTTGTCGTCGGGCTTTTCGCTGATCGCCGCTTCGGTGGTGATCAGCAGGCCGGCGACCGAGGCAGCGTCCTGCAGCGCGGTGCGGACGACCTTGGTCGGGTCGATCACGCCGGCCTTGACCAGGTTTTCGTAGACGTCGGTCGCAGCGTTGAAGCCCTGGGTCTCGTCGTTTTCGCGCAGCAGGTTGCCCGAAACCACGGCGCCGTCATGGCCGGCGTTGGTGGCGATCTGCTTGAGCGGAGCCGAAATCGCCTTGCGGACGATGTCGATACCCTTGGTCTGGTCGTCGTTGGCGCCCTTCATGCCGGCCAGAGCCTTGGTGGCATAGAGCAGCGCGGTACCGCCGCCGGGGACGATGCCTTCTTCAACCGCAGCGCGGGTCGCGTGGAGCGCGTCATCGACCCGGTCCTTGCGTTCCTTGACTTCGACTTCCGAAGCGCCGCCGACCTTGATCACAGCAACCCCGCCGGCCAGCTTGGCCAGACGTTCCTGCAGCTTTTCCTTGTCGTAATCGCTGGTGGTGGTTTCGATCTGGGCGCGGATCTGTTCGACCCGGGCCTTGATGTCGTCGGCAGCGCCGGCGCCGTCGACGATCGTGGTGTTGTCCTTGTCGATCGAAATGCGCTTGGCTTCGCCCAGCATTCCCAGCGTGACCGATTCGAGCTTGATGCCCAGATCTTCGCTGATCATTTCGCCCTTGGTCAGGATCGCGATGTCCTGCAGCATCGCCTTGCGGCGATCGCCGAAGCCGGGAGCCTTGACCGCGGCAACCTTGAGACCGCCGCGCAGCTTGTTGACCACCAGGGTGGCCAGCGCTTCGCCTTCGATGTCTTCGGCGATGATCAGCAACGGACGGCCCGACTGGACCACTGCTTCGAGCACCGGCAGCATCGCCTGGAGCGACGACAGCTTCTTCTCGTGGATCAGGATGTAGGGGTTATCCAGCTCGACAGTCATCTTGTCAGGGTTGGTGATGAAGTAGGGCGAGAGGTAGCCGCGGTCGAACTGCATGCCTTCGACGACATCGAGTTCAAATTCGAGGCCCTTGGCCTCTTCAACGGTGATCACGCCTTCCTTGCCGACCTTTTCCATCGCTTCGGCGATCTTGTTGCCGACTTCGAGGTCGCCATTGGCCGAGATGATCCCGACCTGGGCGATTTCGGCCGAGCCCGAGACGGGCTTGGAACGGGCCACCAGATCGGCAACCACGGCGGTGACCGCGAGGTCGATGCCGCGCTTGAGGTCCATCGGGTTCATGCCGGCCGCGACCGAGGTCATGCCTTCGCGAACGATCGCCTGGGCCAGCACGGTGGCGGTGGTGGTGCCGTCGCCGGCCTGGTCGTTGGTCTTGCTGGCGACTTCGCGCAGCATCTGGGCGCCCATGTTCTCGAACTTGTCCTTGAGTTCGATTTCCTTGGCGACGGTGACGCCGTCCTTGGTGATGCGCGGGGCGCCGAAGCTCTTGTCGATCACCACGTTGCGGCCCTTAGGACCGAGGGTAACCTTGACGGCATTGGCGAGGATATCGACACCGGCGAGAATGCGTTCACGCGCATCGCGGCCGAATTTCACGTCCTTGGCTGACATTGCTTAAGTTCCTTTGGATTGGGATATGGAGGGAGAAGAGATCGCTCAGCCGATAATGCCGAGGATGTCCGATTCCTTCATGATCAGCAGGTCTTCACCGTCGAGCTTGACCTCGGTGCCCGACCACTTGCCGAACAGCACCTTGTCGCCGGCCTTGACGTCGAGCGGGGTAACCTTGCCGTCTTCGGCCTTGTTGCCGGCACCAACGGCGACGACTTCGCCTTCAGCGGGCTTTTCCTTGGCGCTGTCGGGGATGATGATCCCGCCGGCGGTCTTTTCTTCGGCCTCTACGCGGCGAACGAGCACGCGATCGTGCAACGGACGAAAGCTCATGTGGGATGTCCTCTCTACATGATGGTTGAAACGTCTTGGCACTCCCGCATAGAGAGTGCCAGCGGGGCGCATATGGGTGCGCGTTCATGCCCCGTCAAGGCGAGTCTGGCCGGAAAATTTTCGCGCGGTGGACGGCTCGACATATCGCTGACGGCAACTATCGTCGCGGTCAGGCCAGGGAGGAACGGGTGCAGGACAACGATGTGGCGGAGATTGCCGAACTGAACCTGCCGCCGGAGCTCCACGCTTTTGTCCAGCTGGTACTCGCCCGGCCCGATCTGCAAGCCCGGCTGGGCGCGGAAATCGAGCGCAACGCCTTTGTCGCGGCGGCCTTGTTGATTGCCGGGGAGAATGGCCTGGAGCTTGACGCGGCGAGCCTGCACGCGGTGTTGCGCCCGGACCCGATCGGGATCGGCCGCTTTGCCGCACCACCATTGGCGATGGCGGGTTGGCCGCCGCGTGGCTGGCTGCCGACCCGCTCGGTCCCGACCGGCGATGCCCCGGCGTTCGACTGGCTGTGGTTCGGGGAGGCTCCGCTGACCCAGCCGTTCTTCGAGGACGAGGTCCGCCGGGCCGGATCGCTTCCGCTCAACTGGCTGCTGCGGATCCGCACCGGGCTGGCCGAGCTGGTCGCCGGGGCTGCCCGGCAGGACAGCCTGCCACTGCAAGGTCTGGTGTTCCACATGTCGCGCTGCGGCTCGACGCTGGTCGCGCAGATGCTGGCCGCCGTACCCGGCCATGCGGTTTCATCGGAGCCCGAGCCACTCGACGCGGTGCTGCGCTGGTGCGCCGAGAGTGGCGCCAGCGAGGCCGAGGCGATCGCCGCGATCCGGGCGATCGTCGCCGCGCTCGGCCGGGTTCGCATGCACGGCGGAACACGTCACTTCATCAAGATGGAAGTCTGGCACACGCTGTTCCTTCCCTTGCTGCGCAAGGCACTGCCCGAGGTGAACTGGATCTACCTGCACCGCGACCCTATGGAAGTGCTGGTTTCCTTGCGCGAAATGCCCAGCCACCACATCATCCCTGGCGCAATCCCGTCAGGATACCTTGGCAAGGCTGAACTGCCTGAAATGGCATTGGAAGAATTCGCGGCGTTCATGTTGTCGCGCAGTGCCGGAGCGGCTGCCGATCACTGGTCACTGGGCGGCGGAATGATGCTCTATTATCCGGCAATCCGCAGCGCCCTGCCGGGCAGCGTGGCCGGGCATTTCGGCCTGAGGCTTGATGCAGCGGAGTGCGCGGCGATGGAGCTGGCGGCAACACGAGACGCAAAGTCTCCGGGCCAGCCGTTCACCGATGACACCCCGCGCAAACGAGCCGCCGCAGGCCCGGAAATCCGCGCCATATCCGATCATTGGCTCAGCCCGGTGTGCGCGCGTCTGGAAGCGTTGCACGACTAGTCTTTGGATGCGGAATATTATGCTGCTGGTCCGCAATAGCGATTGACTGAAATGCGTCATGGAATAAGTTCACAAGGACCATGCGCTCTGTTCGTTCGTGGTCTATCTGCAGTGCCTAGCGGTTGCCCGTTTTGAACCAGCCAAAATCGCGAACCCCAGGGGAGAATTCATGTCTACTATCTATCTCGGCCAGATTATCCAGGGCGGCTGGAACTTCGCGCCGCGCGGCACCGCGCTTTGCAATGGTCAAACGTTGTCCATCGCCCAGAATACGGCCTTGTTTGCCCTGCTGGGCACTACCTTCGGCGGCAACGGCACGACCACCTTCAATCTCCCCAACCTCCAGTCGCGCTCGATGATGCATTGGGGCAACGGCCCCGGCCTGTCGCCGGTGGTGCTGGGCGAAGTGAGCGGCGCCGAATCGACCACGCTCAACTCCGGGCAGCTTCCGGCCCACACCCACACCGCATCGTTCGCCTCAACCTCGTCGCTCAATGCAACGACCGTCAAGGGTACGAGCCAGAGCCCGGCGGCAGGCTCGCTGCTGGCCAAATCGGTTGACAACGTCGGCACCGCGGTCCCGTTGATCTACGCACCCGCCGGCTCCACCCCGACCGCCGCACTGGGCGGGCTGAACGTCGCAGGCACGGTGACGGTAAACCCGACCGGTTCCAACCAGCCGGTCCCGACTCGCAGCCCCTATCTGGGCATTACCCACGTGATCGCGCTGGAGGGCATCTTCCCCTCGCGCAGCTAGCTCGGTCTCGCCGTGTTGGCGTATCTGGTTGAGCTGGACTGGATAAAATCAACCCGGTCTGAAAGTCGGTTTTGTGTAAATTCATCTTTTGCGTCATGCCGGCCTGGCCTGTGCCCGCTGCCTGAAGCACCCAAGGAAAGGGACACATCATGTCTGGTATCTATCTCGGCCAAATCCTCCAGGGCGGCTGGAACTTCGCGCCGCGCGGCACCGCACTGTGCAACGGTCAATTGATCGCGATTTCCCAGAACACAGCGCTGTTCTCGCTGCTGGGCACCAACTTTGGCGGCAATGGCCAGACCACCTTTGCGCTGCCCAACCTCCAATCGCGCTCGATGATGCATTGGGGTAATGGCCCTGGACTGTCGCCGGTGGTGCTGGGTGAACAGAGCGGCGCCGAATCGACCACGCTCAACTCCGGGCAGCTTCCGGCCCACACCCACACCGCATCGTTCGCCTCAACCTCGTCGCTCAATGCAACGACCGTCAAGGGTACGAGCCAGAGCCCGGCGGCAGGCTCGCTGCTGGCCAAATCGGTTGACAACGTCGGCACCGCGGTCCCGTTGATCTACGCACCCGCCGGCTCCACCCCGACCGCCGCACTGGGCGGCCTGAACGTAGCTGGTACAGTTACCGTCAACCCGGCCGGCAGCAGCCAGCCGGTCCCGACTCGCAGCCCTTATCTGGGCATTACCCACGTGATCGCGCTGCAGGGCATCTTCCCCTCGCGCAGCTAGAATCGAGCAGCCGGGCTGGCGCTATCAGTTGAACACCGCCTGATAGTAAAAGCCCGGCTCCGATCTGGCGGGGGAAATCAACGACAGGATCGAGATCAGGTCCGGCCCCCATTTGCCGCACCGCAGGATGTAGTTGCCATCGGTCAGCATCACCTCGGGCGGGGTGTGGAACACCAGGATGAACGGCGGCCGGTCGGCAATTCCGTGATCCTTCAGCGGACTCGCCTCGACCAGGGTAATCTCGACCTCGGCCGGTTCGCACTTGGCCACAAACCGCCGGCCGACCAGCGGCACAAATTCTTCAAGCACCATCGGGCGCGGGGCAATGTCTTCGCTCATCCGCGCTGCCTAACGGCAATTGCCGTGCGGTGGCAAGTGCCGGTTCAGCCCGCCAGCAGGCCCAGTGCCGCGCGCTGCTGCCAGCGCCGATAGAGCAACCCGGCCACCACCACTAGGCCCACCGCCAGCCCGAACCACACCCCCAGCCCGCGCAGATCGGTGAAGAAACCCAGCAGTACCGAGGTCGTGAAACCAACCAGCCAGTACCCGGCGAGCGCCAGCAGCATCGGCACGCGCGTATCCTGCAGCCCGCGCAAGGAACCCGCAAGGACGGCCTGCATCCCGTCGAACAACTGGAACGCCGCCGCGACCATCAGGAACTGCACGGCATGGCCCACCATCGCCGCATTGGCGGGGTCTGCCACATCGACATAGAGCCCGATCACGGCGTGCGGGGCCAGTACCATCGCCGCGGTCGGCAGCGCCATATAGGCGAGCGCAATCACCAGCGCCGCCCGGCCAGCGGCAGCTATTGCCGCAGTGTCACGCGCGCCGAAATGATAGCCGACCCGGATCGTCGCGGCCTGCCCCACACCGAATGGAATCTGGAAGGCCAGCGCCGCGACCTGCAGCGCCAGGGTATGCCCGGCCAGCTCGGCCCGTCCGATCAGCCCCATCAGGAACGCCGCGCTGGAAAACAGCCCGCCCTCGGCCAGGATGATCAGCGCGATCGGCCCGCCGATCCGGATCATGTCGCGCAGCCGCGCAGATTCCAGCCGCCACCACCGCCCGAATAGATGATAGCGCCGCATCCGGCGATCGCTGCGGATCGCCAGGACGTAGGCGCCGAGCATCGCAAAGGCTGTGACCACGCTCGACAATGCCGATCCATCGAGACCCAGCGCCGGCGCGCCGAAATGTCCGAACACGAAGACATAATTACCCAGAGCATTGACCACGATCGCCAGCAGGGTGATCCCGGTGGCAAAGAACGGGCGGCCCAGTGCCGAGACAAAGTTGCGCAGCACCCCGGCCATGATGTTGGGAATCGCCGCCCACATCAGGATCACCAAAAACCGGCCGGCCAGCGCGGCGATTTCGGGATCCTGTCCGGTCAGGAGCAAAATGCGCTCGCCACTGGCCGCCACCAGCATCGCCGCCGCGCCGCAGCCGGCTGCCAGCCATAGCGCCATCCGCACCGACCGCCGGACCTCGCGCACGGCGTGGCGGCGGCGGCCCAGCTCCGCTGCGATCAGCGGCGCGCAGGCCCCGGTCAGCCCCATCAGGCACCACATCATCAGCCCGAAGATGGTGGTCGCGAGCGACGAGGCG
>CALCQB010000229.1 GCA_937897535.1 uncultured Novosphingobium sp.
CCTTCCCCTTCGCTTTTGGTTGCTGGGGCGTCGCCGGACGAAGGCGGAATCGTTCAAAGACAAAACCTAGAAAATCGCACAGAGGGTGATCTGCATCTGACTTGGTTTCAATATTCTTTACAGGGCGAGTATTGGGAATTTGTCAATTCTGTATTATGTTCACATGCGCTAAATGAGTTTTACACGGCTCGCCGTCATCTTGCCGAGTGGTGGAAGAAATCCGGCTCATATTGGGAAATGGATATTCAAGAAAACTACAGAAAAGGCGATATAGTATCAATATATATTTCATTTGATAGCTATTATTCTGGCGCTGCTCATCCAAATCACGGGGTAGAAACAATAAACATATTGGGACCTGATGCAGGTATTGTGACTGCTGCTGATATATTCGATCACAATCTCGACGCGCTAAAATTCATTAGTGAATATGCGGCAATGGATGTCAGGCGTCAATTTTTGGATGAGTCGATTGTTCCGAGTCTAAATTACTATGCCGAAACCTATGGATGGGAGCTGTTCAATCAGTTTACCTTCAACGAAGCGGGCATGCGGTTGAATCTGTCGACAAACTCGGGGTTGCCGCACGTCTTAGGGACTATCGACGTTTACGTTCCATGGGAAAGCGTCAATCAGTACCTATCGCCGGCTTGTCGCCATGCGCTCTTGGGCGATGCATGAAACACACTAGTCAAACGCAAATGGGGCCGGTGTTTCCACCAGCCCCACGCTCGCCTGCTCTGGTTTCGGGCGACTTGGGCGATCGCCGTACCCGAGGGAGCTCATAAACCTGCTTCGTTCGACCCTTGCGGCTCGTTCTTGGCCGTTCTTTCGCTTCTCGGTGGCTCCGAAAGGAGCCGGCTTTCATCGCCTGGCACCGCTGCCGGCGTCCGGTTCCGTCAGGCGGTTGGTCCGGATCCGAAGATCCTTTCCTTCCGCCTGGCGGTTCCGTGACTGCAACTCCGCCTTGCCGTTCCGGGCTTTCCGTTCCGCTTTGGCCGAAGCCGCCGCTTTCCTTCCGCCTTTTCCGACCGCTGGTGAAGCAGCCTGCTGACCGCGCGCCGTTCGCTGCATCTGCGGTTCGCCAGATTCAGACCGAGGTCATCCTGAGGCGTGTTTTCCGACACTGCTGCGGGCATCGCTGCCAGATCGAAGCGTTTGCGTTTTCCCTTGTCCTTTCAGCGGTTTCCCGCTGGAACTTCAAGTTCGGTATCACCGTCTCGATGACTTGAAGCTGCGCTCCGGAAGTGAGTCGCGCAAGCAGAAAATGACGCACTTATCCACAGATCGCCAGTTTGACGGTGGATAACCCTCTACGTGCGGTGGACAGCTTCGAATCGCGATTGGGCAGCGCGACTTTTCAGCGGTCGCGCTGCGCCAACAGCCGCAGCCGCGCTTATCGATCTCTCTGCGCCAAGAGGCGCAACCGCAGGGCGTTGAGCTTGATGAAGCCGGCCGCGTCCTTCTGGTCATAGGCGCCAGCATCGTCCTCGAAGGTCACGTGCCGTTCGGAATAGAGCGAGTTGGGCGACTTGCGGCCGACGACGCTGGCCTGGCCCTTGTACAGCTTGAGCCGCACCGTCCCGCTGACCTTTTCCTGGCTGAGGTCGATCGCCGCCTGGAGCATCTCGCGTTCCGGCGCGAACCAGAAGCCGTTGTAGATCAGCTCGGCATATTTCGGCATCAGCTCATCTTTGAGGTGCGCCGCGCCGCGATCGAGCGTGATCTGCTCGATCCCGCGGTGCGCCCGGGCATAGATTTCGCCGCCCGGGGTCTCGTACATTCCGCGGCTCTTCATGCCGACGAAGCGGTTCTCGACCAGATCGAGCCGGCCAATCCCGTGCTTGCGGCCGAGCTCGTTGAGCGCGGTCAGCAAGGTGGCGGGCGACATCGCCTCACCATTCAACGCCACTCCGTCGCCGCGCTCGAAATCGACCGTGATGTATTCGGGCGCATCGGGCGCATTCTCGGGATCGACCGTGCGCGAATAGACATAGTCCGGGGTTTCCTCCCACGGATCCTCGAGCACCTTGCCCTCGCTGCTGGTGTGCAGCAGGTTGGCGTCGGTCGAAAACGGGCTCTCGCCGCGCTTGTCCTTGGGCACCGGGATCTGGTGCTGTTCGGCCCAGGCGATCAGCGCGGTGCGGCTGGTCAGGTCCCATTCGCGCCACGGGGCGATCACCTTGATGTTGGGATCGAGCGCATAGGCCGACAGTTCGAAGCGGACCTGATCGTTGCCCTTGCCGGTGGCGCCGTGGGCGACTGCGTCGGCCCCGGTTTCGTGCGCGATCTCGACCAGCCGCTTGGAAATGAGCGGCCGCGCGATCGAGGTGCCGAGCAGGTAATCGCCTTCGTAGCGGGCATTGGCGCGCATCATCGGGAAGACGAAATCGCGGACGAACTCTTCGCGCAGGTCGTCGATGTAGATGTTTTCGTCGGGCAGGCCCATCAGCTTGGCCTTGGCCCGCGCCGGTTCCAGCTCCTCACCCTGGCCGAGATCGGCGGTGAAGGTCACCACTTCGCAGCCATAAGTGACCTGCAGCCACTTGAGGATGACCGAAGTATCGAGACCGCCGGAGTAGGCCAGGACGACTTTCTTGATATCTGACATGGGCTGGAATTCCGCTGGATTGGCGTTAGGATTCGGCTGCGGCCCCTAAGCCATGGGCGGACTTGCGGCAAGGGCGGCGCGCGGCGACCCGCAACGAGGTCGGCCGGGTGACAAAGGCGACACGCTGTCACCCGTCTGTCAGCCAAGGAATTTGCAATCGAACCAAACTGTTGCCGCGGAGAGGCGACAGGTGACGGGTTGTGGCGGCGCAATGAGCCTGAATTCGTGAGCGGCTGGACAGCATTGCACCGTGCTGGCAGATTCTCCCCGTGTAGGAAAACGCGCAGCGCTGACGGGACCCAGCCAATGGCCAAGGCCGAACTCAAGACCAAGGCCACCGAAGTCAGCGTGGCGGAATTCATCGCGGCGCTGCCTGACGAGCGACGGCGCCCCGAGGCGGCGGTGATCGATGCGCTGCACCGCTGCGTCACCGGGCTGGAGCCGAAGATGTGGGGGCCGAGCATCATCGGCTACGGCAGCTACAGCTACAAATACGACAGCGGCCGCGAAGGCACGATGTGCCGCGCCGGATTCAGCCCGCGCAAGGCTGCCATGACGCTGTACCTGATGGGCAGTTATGATGACCGGCAGACCGAAGCCGATGCGCTGCTCGCCCGGCTGGGCAAGTACAAGACCGGCAAAGCCTGCCTATATATCAACAAGCTGGCCGATGTTGACCTTGCGGTATTGGAGCGACTGGTAGAGATTAACTGGGAAATCATGAACGCGAAATATCCAGACTAGCAGCATCTCCAACAGGGGCATGATCATGGGAATGTGGGCCAAGGCGGCGGAAATGGCGGGCAAGGCACCGCCCGAGCGCAACCGCTATGTCGATTTCCTGCGCGCGCTGTCGATCATGGCGGTGGTGGTCGGGCACTGGCTGGTCGCTGCCCCGTACATGAAGGATGGCGCGGTCGAGGGCGGACACTTGCTCGGGATCCTGCCGTGGACCCAGTGGCTGACCTGGGGGTTCCAGGTGATGCCGCTGTTCTTTCTGGTCGGCGGGTTTTCCAACGGCACCTCGTGGGCCGCGAACCGGCGCAAGGGCGCGACCTATTCGGACTGGCTCGGCGGGCGGGTCCAGCGGCTGATCAACCCGGTGATGCCGTTGTTCCTGGTCTGGTCGGTGATCGCGATTGGCGGGACGACGCTCGGGATCGAGCGCTCGGTCGTGTCGATGGCGGCGCAACTGGCGCTGATCCCGGTGTGGTTTCTCGCGGTCTACCTGATCGTCTCGGCGCTGGTCCCGTTCAGCCACGCGGCCTGGCGGCGCTGGGGCCTGGCAAGTTTCTGGGGGCTGGTGCTGGGAGCGGCGTTGGTGGATTATCTGGCGGTGTTCCGGGGCGTTCCGGTGGTCAACTGGCTCAACTTCCTGTTCGTCTGGCTGGCGGTCCACCAGCTCGGCTACGCCTGGGGCGAGGGGCGACTGACCCGGCCGCTGGCCCTGGGGTTGGGCGGGTTGGCGGTGCTGGGCGCTCTGGTCAAGTATGGACCCTATCCGGTCGCGATGATCGGGGTGCCGGGCGGCGAGCTGAGCAATTCGATGCCGCCGACACTGGCGCTGCTCGCGCTGGGTATCGCCCAGGCCGGGTTTGCGCTGGCGATCGAGCCGCAGATGCGGCGCCTGCTTGACAACCTCAAACTCTGGACCGCCGTGGTGCTGATGAACGGGATGATCATGACGGTTTACCTGTGGCACCTGACCGCCTTCGTGCTGGTGATGGTCGCGGCCTGGCTGCTCGGCGGGGTGGGGCTGAATGTGGCGCCGGGCAGTGCGGAGTGGTGGCTGCTGCGACCGGTCTGGTTCGGGCTCTACATTGTGACCCTGCTGCCGCTGATCGCGCTGTTCGTCCGGTTCGAACGAATGGGAAGCGCGGCCGGAAAGGGCGAGTTGAAGCAGGTGCCGCACTGGCGGCTGGTGCTGGGGCTGGGCCTGATCTGCCTCGGCCTGACGCTGACCGCCGCGATTTCGATCGCCAGTCCGGAAGGCGTGACCGGTCTGAGGATCTGGGTGGTGGCGCTGCCGTTCGTCGGTGCGGCGCTGGTCGGGTTCGGGCCGGGCTACACCCTCGCCCGGCGGTTTGCCCGATAGGGCCAACCGCGAACACGAGAACCGAGGGGGAAAGGCATTTGCGCAGGCTGCTCTACATTCTCGCAGAAATCGTTTTGGTGTGGTTGCTGCTGTTCCTGCCAGTGATGGCCTTCATCTACTTCGTGGTCCACGATGAACTGGCGCGTTTCATCCTGTTCGTGATCTGGCCACCTGCTTCGCTGTTCGCCGCAGTGCGCTGGGCCGTGTTCGGCATGGGAAGGCAATCGCTGAGCCGGGGATTCTACGATCCGGTCCGGCCGATCGCCACTTTGCGGCAAGCCGGGCTGTTCGAAGACAAAAATGCCGGCCGGACCACATTCGCCTTTGCCTGGCATGATACCCAGCCGCGCGATTCGATCGACATCGTCATGTTGCTCGCTGCCGAACTGGAGCAACAGGGGGTCAGCCACAGCAACCTCGGCACGCTGCGCGTCACCGATGGCGGCACCCGCTGGCAGGCCAGCCCGATACTTGGTGAACTGCGGATCGATGGTCATGTCGAAGCCGACCGCCGCGAAGATCGCGAGCAGGTTATCGCCGGTATTCGGGATCTTCTGCAAGACCAGCTTGGGCTCAAACTGTTGGAGGGCCGGCGATGAAATATCCGCACGAGGACAATTCACCCAAGGAAGCTGGCTATCGTTTGGCGCGGTACGGGGCGCTTGGCGCCTACATCCTGCCGGTTCTGGATTCGCTGCTTGACCGGGCCAAATGGAAGAGCACCAAGAAGCTGGCCACATTGGCTGCGGGATTGCTGTTCGTGGCCTTCATCGTCACCGGCAAGATCAACACATCGCACCGCAAGGCGATCCTGGCCGAAGAGCGTTACAGCCAGGAGCCAACTGAGACTTACGCCTACAAATACGCGGTCGGCCATTACAAGAACACACTTCGCGGGCGGCGCTGGGTTGGCGAATCATACAATATGTACGTCACCAGGAACGACGCAGCGTTTCATCGGCTGTGGAAGTTGCTGCGCCAGCTGAGCGGCTGGGCGCTGCTGATCACGCTGACTGCGATTGGGATCGTCTGGTGGCGTTCGCACCAGCGAGAGCTTGCCGCAGGCGCCTTTGGCGAGGGCACGCCCGAGTATGAGGCGTTCCTGGCCCGGCGAAGTCCCGAGGCCGCGCACCAGCGGCAAATGCGCAACGACTGGCTGGTAAGCGGCGTACCGGAACCCGGTGAGCGCGCCTTTCGCGAAGGCGGGGATCGACCGAAGTTCGGCCGCAAGAAAGTCGATGAGGACTAGGCGAGCAAAGCGGCAAGCTGTGCCAGTCCGCCGCCTGCTTCGGGCGCCGCATCCAGCGCAGACGACCGTGCAGCTTTTGCGCAGATGCAATCCCGCGTCATCGGCGCGGCGCTGGTCGGGTTCGGGCCGGGCTATGCGCTGGCGGGGTGCTTTGCCTGATCGCTTTTGGGCTGGGGGGCTATGACATGACGAACCTGATCGATGCTTCCTCCGGCACCTTCGGGCAGTTCCGCACCCGGTTTGCGGCCCAGTTTGGTGAGCAGGATGGCCTGATCCTGTTTCAGGCCATGCCCTTCACCGGCCTCCGCCTGAAGCGCGGGCCGGTCTACTTCATCGCTCCGGCGGAGCGCGACCGGTTCATCGCCGACTTCAACCGCGACGGGCTCGTCGTAATGAAACGGATGCTACGAGACATCCTGCTGGCAATGATATCCTTTATTGTCATGACGCAGATCGGAAGTGCGCTTGCCGGCAACAGCACTTCCACGCTCGAGGCGGCCCTGTTCTACGGCCATGTCGCCACAATCGCCTGGGTCGAGCACCGGCGGCTGAGAGAGCTGTGGGATGCTCCCGCCAAGGCGCTCGCCCACCGCGCGCCTGCGCCAGGAGAGTTCTCCCAGCCGCGGCAGCTTTTTCGGCCGATGTCGGAACTAAGCAAACGCGAGCTGCTGGCCGGTTCCGCCATTGGTCCAGTCTGCGCTTATGGCGCGGCCACCTGGTGGTTCACGGCTGGCGAACCGGGGATTCAAGGCCTGTTTCAGGCTGGCGCGGCGGCGCTGTGCATCGGCGTGGTGATATTTTCGGCGCGCTGCATTGTTGAGACAGCCGTGCGGATCATCAAGTGGGCCTGGGGCTGAACAAGCCAGTCGTCACTCCGCCGCCTGCTTCCGGCGCCGATGCAATCCTGCGTCATCGGCGCGGCGCTGGTCGGCTTCGGACCGAGATTTACTTTGGCCAAGCGGTTGGATCGCTGAGACAAACCGCCAGGCTAGGGCTTGACTAAAGTAACAATATACCATTCATTCCCTGCCACCTTGAGGGGAGTGATGGTTATGACGAAATTTATTTCAGCCGCTGTCCTTGCCGCCTTGTCGCTGGCTTCCGTCGCCTCGGCCGCGCCGAAAAAGGCCTCGCCGTTCCTCGGCAAGTGGGCTCTGGATATCAAGACGATGCCGGTCACCTATGGAGCGCCACCGCAAAGCGTGACTTATGAATTCGTCGATCTTGGCAAGGGGCGGTGGGAGACCCGGATTCACATCGTCGACGACGGCCATGGTGTTCGCGACATGGCGGTAAGCTATCGCCGGGATGGTCAGGCCAATGCCGGCAGCGGTTATGCCGGGGAAGGGGATTCCGCGGCGGTCAATTCGCCGGCGCCGAATGTCCTGGTGATGAGCCTGGCGCGCGACAAGCAACTGGAATCGGTCCGGACCTACGCGATCTCGCCGAACGGCCGGGAGATGATCGAAAGCGCCGCCGATGTCGACGATGCCGGCGTGCCGTTCGTGCGCAATTTCCGCTTTACCCGGATCGATTGACGGCTATCCCGCCGCCCGCCTTTCCAGGTGCCACTCAGGCGCCGCATCCAGTGCCGCCAGCCGCGCAGCTTCGGCGCCGCTGCAATCCCGCGTCATCGGAAATGCGCCGGTCGGGTTCGGACCAGGCTATGCCTTGGCAGAGCGGTTTGCGCGGTAGCATCGGTTCAGCGCCAGGCGTCTGGAACTGTTGCCCTTCTTCCGGCAATCCGCCAGACGTACAGACGAGGCGCAAAGGGGCAGATGATGCGATTCAAGCTCACGTACCGGCAATACGACAGCTTTGTCGACGTGCTGTTCTACCTCAATGTCATCATCCTGCTGACCTTCGTCGCGCAGTTCCTCGGGTGGCATCCGAAATCCACTGCGGAGATGTACCGGATCGATTTTGTGATCGTGATGGCTCTCGAATTTCTGATCAAGATCGGTTCGTTTGTCGCCATCTTCTGGCGCGGGTTGCGCGATGAGTATGCCGAGCGGTTGTGGCAGGCGGCCGCCGCTTCCTTTGCCAAGGTCGTCCTGTTCATCCCCTGGTTTGTCGTGCTGGCAATGCTGGCCCTTTATCTGATCGGGCATCCCATAGCGTCGCTGCTTCCCGACGATCCGCTGGCATCGATCCTGCCGGGGCCCCTGCATCTCGAGCGAAAGTTCGAAAGCGTTGGCATTCACGAGTTCGATGGAATCTACTACGCGATCGGCTGGATCTGGAAGTACGCCCCGTTCCTGTTCATCTCGCTCTACAAGTGGCACCGCTGGCGCGATCGGGAATGACAGTGCGATCCGGTTGGCACCTTGTGTGGCGGCCTCACTCTGCCGCCTGCTTCTCCAGGTGCCAGGCCGGCGCCGCGTCCAGCGCCGACAGCCGCGCGGCTTCGGCGCTGATGTAGTCGCGGGTCATCGGCACCGCGCTGCGTTGCTTCACGCTCTGGATGTGAAAGTTGACCATCTTGCCATGGGCGAAGCTCTGTTCGGCCCCGGCGAGGTAAAACTGCCACATCCGGAACAGCCGGGCGTCGTAAAGCGCAGTAATCTCGGCCTCATGCAAGGTCGTGCGGCGATACCATTCGGCGAGGGTGTGGGCGTAGTGATAGCGCAGCACCTCGACGTCGGCGATCTCCCACCCGGTTTTCTCGCAGGCCGAGACCAGCTCGCTCATCGCCGGGATGTAACCGCCGGGGAAAATGTATTTGCGGGTCCACTTGTCGGTGGTGCCGGGGCCGTTGGTGCGGCCGATCGTGTGGGTCAGTGCGATCCCGTCGTCGGCCAGCAGGTCATAGGTCTTGGCGAAGTATTCGGGCAGGTGCGGCGCGCCGACATGCTCGATCATGCCAACACTGACCACGCGGTCGAACGGACCTTTCACATCGCGGTAGTCGGTCAACTCGAACTTCACCATGTCAGCCACGCCGGCCGCTGCGGCGCGTTCGTTGGCGAACCGGACCTGATCGGGGGCAAGCGAAACGCCCAGCACTTCGATCCCGAAATGGCGGTTGAGGTATAGGCCGAGCCCGCCCCAGCCGCAGCCGATGTCGAGCAGCCGCATGCCCGGCTGAAGCCGCAGCTTGGCCGCGATCAGCGCAAGTTTGTCGAGCTGGGCGCGCTCGAGGCTGTTCGCCGGATCGGTGAAATAGGCCATCGTGTAGAGCCGGTTCTCGTCGAGAAACAGCTCGTAGAACTGGCGGGTCAGGTCATAGTGATGGACCACATTGCTGCTGGCCTTGGTCCGCAGGTTGATCTGGTCGGCCTTGGCGAAGATCCAGTCGATCCCGCGCTTGAGCGGGTTGGGCGCGGCAATCCCGCTGCCGCGGTTGGCGTTGCCCATGACCAGCAGCACCATGTCGCGGATATCGTGCGGCGGCTCGACCACCAGCCGCCCGTCCATATAGGCTTCGCCCGCGCCGACCCGCGGGTCCTTGGCGACATGCAGCGCCGCACCCTTGTCGGTGAAACGGATCGTCACCGGTTCGGCGGTCAGATCGCCGTAGCGATATTCGCTGCCG
>CALCQB010000230.1 GCA_937897535.1 uncultured Novosphingobium sp.
GGGCTTCATGATCCCGCAGGTCACGGCGGCGGCGCTGGTGTCGGAGAACAAGCAGCGCGCCTATCCCGCCAGCGTCGATTCAATCCCGACCTCGGCCAATCAAGAAGATCACGTCTCGATGGCCGCGCACGGTGCCCGGCGGCTGCTCGGCATGGCGGACAACGTCGTCGGCGTGCTGGGGATAGAGTATCTCGCGGCGGTGCAGGGCTGCGATTTTCACGCGCCGCTCAAGTCGAGCGACCCGCTCGAAGCGGCGCGCGGCTTGCTGCGAACCCTTGTGCCGATGCTCGACGAAGATCGCTATTTCCATCCCGACCTGACCCAGGCGCAGGAGCTGGTTTCGTCTGGAAAGCTCGCCGCGCTGGCGGACTTGCCGGGTCTGGGATGACCGACTGGCTTTCCCTCTCCCCGGGCCGCGCGCCGCTGATCGTCAGCATCCCGCACGCCGGGACGATCATTCCCGAGGATATTACCGGACTGGCTTCATACGATCTGGCCCGGCGCGATGCCGATCATCATGTCGACCGGCTCTATGCCTTCGCCGCCGATCTGGGCGCGACGATCCTCCACAGCCGCATCTCCCGCACCGTGATCGATCTCAACCGCGATCCTTCAGGTCAGTCGCTTTATCCGGGGCAGGCGACTACCGGGCTGTGTCCCACCACCACCTTTGACGGCGAGCCGCTTTATGCCGCCGGGTCCGAACCCGATGCAGCAGAGATCGCGCGGCGGCGCAAGGTCTGGTTCGAGCCCTATCACACAGCACTGCGCGAACAGATCGAGCGGCTGAGGGCGCTGCATCCGGCAGTCGTCCTCTACGACGCCCATTCGATCCGCAGCCACGTGCCTCGCCTGTTCGAAGGCGAGTTGCCGCAGTTCAATATCGGTAGCTACGACGGGGCCAGCTGCGATCCGGCACTGACCGAGGCGATTGCAGGCGACTGCGCTGACGCGAGCCATGTCGTCAACGGCCGCTTCAAGGGTGGCTGGATCACCCGTCACTACGGCGAGCCAGCGCGCGGGATCCATGCCGTCCAAATGGAGCTGGCGATCCAGGGCTATGCCGATGAGGCTGGCTCGTGGCCACCGCCGTGGGATTCCTCCCGGGCCGCGCCGATGCAGTCCAGGCTCCGCACCATTCTTAACACCTGTCTAGCCTTTGCGAAGGATCAGTCATGAACCGTCTCGACAACTCCCGCGTGATCCGCGCCGCGCACGGCATCCAGCTCAGCGCCAAATCATGGCTGACCGAGGCACCGCTGCGGATGCTGATGAACAACCTCGATCCGGCTGTGGCCGAAGACCCGGCCTCGCTGGTGGTCTACGGCGGGATTGGCCGGGCCGCGCGCAATTGGGAATGCTTTGACCAGATCGTCGCCACGCTGCGGCGGCTGGAGGACGACCAGACCCTGCTGATCCAGTCGGGCAAGCCGGTCGGGGTGTTTCAGACCCACAAGGATGCGCCGCGGGTCCTGCTCGCCAATTCCAACCTCGTGCCCGAATGGGCGACCTGGGAGCATTTCCACGAGCTCGATCGCGCGGGCCTGATGATGTACGGCCAGATGACTGCGGGTTCGTGGATTTACATTGGCTCGCAGGGGATCGTACAGGGCACTTACGAGACTTTCGTCGAGATGGGCCGTCAGCATTATGGCGGCGATCTATCCGGCAAGTGGATCCTGACCGGCGGGCTAGGCGGGATGGGCGGGGCACAGCCGCTGGCAGCGACGATGGCTGGGGCGAGCTGCCTCGCGGTCGAATGCCAGCCCTCGCGGATCGAGATGCGGTTGCGGACCGGCTACATCGACCGCCAGACCGACAGCCTGGACGAGGCACTCGAAATCATGGCGAACGCCAAGGCGCCGGTCTCGGTTGGCCTGCTCGGCAATGCAGCCGACGTCTTCCCAGAGATCTACCGCCGCGGGGTTCGGCCGCACGCCGTGACCGACCAGACCTCGGCTCACGATCCGATCAACGGCTATCTGCCGCAAGGCTGGACGCTCGACCAGTGGTTCACCGCGCGCGAGCAGGATCCGGCCAGTGTCGAAAAGGCCGCGCGGACCTCGATGGCAGTCCATGTCCGGGCAATGCTCGATTTCGCTGCGGCCGGGGTGCCGACCTTCGACTATGGCAACAACATTCGTCAGGTCGCCAAGGACGCCGGGGTTACGAATGCCTTCGATTTCCCGGGGTTCGTCCCGGCTTATATCCGCCCGCTGTTCTGCCGCGGGATTGGTCCATTCCGCTGGGCGGCGCTGTCGGGCGATCCCGAGGATATCTACAAGACCGACGCCAAGGTGAAGGAGCTGATCCCCGACGATCCGCACCTCCACAACTGGCTCGACATGGCGCGCGAACGCATCGCCTTCCAGGGTCTTCCGGCGCGCATTTGCTGGGTCGGGCTGGGCGATCGTCACCGCCTCGGTAATTTCGTCCTGTAACGCGAAGATGTCGGCGAGATCGCGGTCGTAACCCAAATCGCGGTCGTAACCCAGCGCGATCAGAGCCGCGCCGACCGTCGGGTCCACGTCACCCTCGGTCAGTCGCGCCGCGTGCAGTGCGGCCTCGATCAGATCGGCCTTGATCTCTTCATCGGTCACTTGCGGCGACGTCCTGCACTCGGCTTCGGCGCGCCCGGCTACCGCAAACACGCGCGCGGCTTCGACCCGCGGGACCTCGACCGGGACCTCCGCGGCCTCACCGTCGCGATCACCGGGGCGAG
>CALCQB010000231.1 GCA_937897535.1 uncultured Novosphingobium sp.
GCCGCGCCCGCGCCGGCCGCGTGCTCACCCTCCACATGATGCAAAAGGTCGCTCGCGGCCTGAACATCGCGGTCTGGTACCGGCTCAAGCGCGAGGAACGTGAGGTCTACTTCGAATACCTTCACAAGCACCTCTTCAACTACGCCAAGGGCCATGACCCGGCGTGGGCGGATCCGAACGAAGCGCTGATGCCGCAGTGAACGCGCCGTGGATCATCGTCGGCCAGGGCCTCGCGGGGACTTGCCTCGCGTGGGAGTTCTGGAAACGCGGCGTGGAGTTCCGACTGATGGACCGCGAACAAGGCGGCAGTTCGCGCGTGGCCGCGGGAATGGTGAATCCGGTCACCGGGAAAAATTTTGAGCCTACCCCGCGCATCGGCGAATTCCTGCCCGAGGCGCTGGCGTTGTACGACGGGGCGGTGGCGCGCTTTGCCGAGCTGGAGATGCCCACCGAGCAGGCCTGGGCACTGGCCCAGCAGGGCCATGCCCTGGCCTTGTTCAAGCGCAGCGCTCAGGCCGAGTCCGCGCTGCAGCAGGCCGGCCGCCTGTTCGATGCGCAGCAGCGTGGCACGGCGCTGTTGCACGCGGGCATCGCGGCTGGGGTCGAACACCTGCACCTGGTTCTTGCCCATGTCCTTGGCGGTGTACATGGCCAGATCCGCGTTGCGCATCAGGGTGTCAAAGTCGGTGCCGTCGGTGGGGTACATGCTCACGCCCAGGCTGGGCGTCATCTGGAGCTGGAACTGGCGCACACTCATCAGACCTTTGGGCGGCAGGCGACCAGTCCGAGCCCTGCTCGGTGCCCAGGACGCGCCAGCCATAGGGCGCGAACCAGTCCACCGGGCCGCCGTGCACGAGAATAATGGCTTGCGGATTCACCGCGAGCGCCGCCTCGGCCCAGCCATCGATCCGGGTCAGGGCGAGCGCGTGGCACTGCCGGGCCCCGGCACGATCGCGCATGGTCGTGGCCTTGGCCAGCCAGCCCTCTGCGACTTCGATCGCGTCGGACGGCCGGGTCATGGCGAGCTGGAGGCATTCCTTGAGCAGGTCGGTCTGGGGCGCGGCTACCACGGCTTCGCTCTTCTTCTTGGAGGGGATCTGGAGCGGCGCTTGCGGCAGTGCGCCGCCAGGGCCGACCTGGAGGATCAGGGGAAGCAGGATGGAAAGGGGCATGGCGGTCCGCTCGTTCAGCCCAGCGCCGCGAGCGTGCGCAGCAGCAGGGCAATGTCCGTATCGCGCGACAGGCGATGGTCGCCGTCCTTGACCAGCGTCACCTGCACATCGCCTGAACGCAAGGACTCGGCGAGCTGCAGCGAAAGCTCCCACGGAACGTCGGGATCCAATTGCCCATGGATCAGCCGGACCGGACAATCGAGTGCGATCGCGCCGCCAAGCAGCAGGTTGGCCTGCCCGTCGTTCCAGAAGCCGGGGAAGGTCGGCGTAGGCTGCGGGCCATAGGCGTTTTCTTCCAGCACCGTCTCCCCGACCAGCAGTTCGGCCTGTTGTTCGTCGCTGAAACCCCAGGCGGTAAAGTCCGGCGCGGCGGCGATCCCGACCAGACCGGCGACGCGCTCGGGCCTCGCCAGCGCGATCAGCAGCATCAGCCAGCCGCCCATCGACGAGCCGACCAGCACCACCGGGCCATCGATCTGCGCTTCGATCAGCGCCAGCACCTCGTGGCGCCAGCGGCTCAGCGTGCCCTCGGCAAAGGCGCCATCGCTCTCCCCGCAGCCCGAATAGTCGAGCAGCAGGCAGGCCCGCCCGTTGGCTTCAGCCCAGTCGAACACCGCCGTTGCCTTGCCGCCAGCCATGTCGGACATGTAACCCGGCAGGAACACCAGCGTCGGTCCTGCGCCGGGCACATGGCGATACGCGATCCGGTTTCCATCGGGCAGGGTGTGGAAGCAGGTTTCGGTCATGCCATTGCCCTGTCACGAAATCGGGCTAGTCTGCAAGGCAAGACAGGGAGAGAACGCATGACCGCCCCCAAGCCCGATGCCGCGCCGGAGAACCCGGCGCTGGCGGCCAATCGCCGCACCGCGCTCAAGCTCGGGCTGCTGGGCCTCGCCGGGATCGGCGCGCCGGTGCTCGCGCAGGCCGGGCAGCGCTTCACCCACGGGGTGGCCAGCGGCGAGCCAGGGCCGCATCAGGTGCTGCTGTGGACCCGCTACCTGTCCGATGCCGAGACCGCGCTTAAGTGGGAACTGGCCGAGGATCCGGAATTCAGCCGGATCGCCGCCTCGGGCGATTGCAACGCCTCGCCCGCCAACGATGGCTGCGCCAAGGCCTGGGCCAGGGGCCTGAAGCCAGGCCAATGGTATCACTACCGCTTCATCGCCGCCTCGGGCGAAAGATCGGTGGTCGGCCGGACCAAGACCCTGCCGCAGGGCAAGACCGCCCGGTTCCGGATCGCAGTGTTTTCCTGCTCCAACTATGGCTTCGGCTGGTTCAACGCCTATGGCCACGCCTGCGAGGCGGGGGACTTCGACCTCGCGGTTCACCTCGGCGACTATTACTATGAGTACAAGCGCGGCGAATATCCCAGCGCCAAGCAGGGCCTGGCCGATCGCCTGTTGCCGGTGAACGAGGCGATGACCCTGGCCGGGTACCGCGAGCGGTTCGCCACCTACCGCGCCGATCCCGATCTGCAGCGCCTGCATCAACTCTATCCGATGGTTTCGATCTGGGACGATCACGAGGTTGCCAACGATACCTGGAAGGATGGGGCCGAAAACCACGATGCCAGCGAAGGCGACTGGGCGATGCGCAAGGCCGCTTCGGAAAAGGCCTATCGCGAGTGGCTGCCGGTTTCGGACGAATACTACGCCAGTTACGAGGTTGGCGATCTGGCCACGCTGTTCCGGCTCGAAACCCGGCACCTCGCCCGCGACAAGCCGTTCGAGCTTGACGCCGTGTTCGACGCCGCCGCCCCCGGCCAGGCCGAAGCGGCGCTGGCCGCGTTCCGCGACGGGGCGTGGCGCGATCCGAAGCACGAGCTGATGGGCGCGGCGCAGCAGGCCTGGCTGGCCAAGGGGCTCAAGGCCAGCGCCCGGTCGCGCAAGCCCTGGCAGGTGCTGGTCCAGCAGGTGATCATGGGCCAGCTCGCCATGCCGACCAATCTGGCCGAGGGGATGGCCGCGGATTCGCCCGACTGGCTCAGGAAGCGGATCCAGAGTGCGGTGACCGCGTCACGCCAGGGCCTGCCGTGGAACATGGACGCGTGGGACGGCTATCCGGCCGCGCGCGACCGGTTGTACAAGGCGGCGCTCGAGGCAAATGCCAACCTGCTGGTCCTGGCCGGCGACAGCCACAATGCCTGGGCCTTCGATCTCGACCGAAAGGGCCAGCGGGTCGGGGTCGAACTGGCCGGGCATTCGGTCACCTCGCCCGGCGCCGAAGGCACGGTTCGCTGGCGGGGCTCCGAGGCGTTGGCCGCCGACCTCGTCGCGCGCAACAGCCAGCTCAAATGGTGCGATACCGCGCAGCGCGGCTATCTGGCGCTCGAGCTGACCCCCAAGGCGGCGACCGGAGAGTTCCGGTTCATGGCGACGGTCCGCCAGAAGGGCACCAAGCTCGCCGGGATCAAGCGTATGACCGTGCTGGCAGGCCAGCGCAAGTTCAGCGCCTGACCGGACCTGATGGGGGGAACCGCATTGCTGGGACTGAGCGAAGTCCAGATCGGCGTTGCCCTGGCCGCAGCGCTGGGCGCGGCTTTTGTCCGCGGGCTGGCCGGGTTCGGGATGGCGATCCTGCTGGTGCCGGTGCTCGGCCTGGCGATCCCGCCGCGCGAGGCGGTGGTGGTTGCGAACTGGCTGGGGCTGCTGATCGGCTTCGTCGGGCTGAAGCAGATCATCGGCGCGAGCGAGCGCAGCGCCTTCGTGATTTCGGGCTGGGCCGTAGCGGCGACGCCGCTCGGGGTCTGGCTGCTCGCGGTGAGCGATCCTTCGCTGGCCCGGCTGTTGATCGCACTGATCGCGTTCGGATCGTTCCTGCTGGTGCTGCTGCCCAAAAAGCCCGCGCACTATGCGCCGGGCGCGGCCGAGACCGGGGCGACCGGGCTGTTGTCCGGCGTGTTGACCGGGTTCGCCGGGATGCCCGGGCCGCCGGTGGTGCCATTCTACCTGCGGCGCGAGATCGCCCCGCAGCTGGCCCGCGCTTCGATGATGACGATCTTTCTGGCGACTTCGCTGGCGGGGATCGGCTCGGCGCTGGCGCTGGGGGTCGCGACCTGGCGCGAGCCGCTGTTCGCCGCGCTGCTGTTCCCCGGGGTGCTGCTGGGCAACTGGCTGGGGCACAAGGCGTTTGGCAAGGTCAGCGACGCGGCCTGGCGCGGCTTTACCGGCGGGGTACTCGGATTGGCGGCACTGGCGGCGTTGTGGAAGCTGCTACAGACCTAGGCCGTAGCGGACCGGTCCGGCGAGGATCAGCGCCAGTGCGCAGGCCGTGACCACCATGAAGCGCACAACTTCACTGGGCTCCGCCAGCGGGCGCGCGACGATGAAGGCAAAGACCTTGGCCATGCCATCTTATCGCACTGCGTGATTACTCAATCGTAAATGCGCGGGGGCGTCTCAGCCGCCTTCGAACAGCGCCCTGAGTTCCTTCTTGAGAATCTTGCCATTGGCGTTGCGCGGCAGGGTTTCGGGGTGGAACAGGATCCGCACCGGGACCTTGAACGCGGCCAGCCGCTCACGGACGTGGCTCTGCAGCTCGGCCTCGCTCGCCTGCATTCCCGGCGATAGGTGGACCACCGCCGCCGGTTCCTCGCCCAGCGTGCGATGCGGAATCCCGACCACCGCCGCGTCCATCACCGCGGGATGATCGTACAAGGCGTTCTCGACCTCGGAGGAATAGATGTTCTCTCCGCCGCGGATCACGATGTCCTTGGCCCGGTCGGCGATGAAGCAGAACCCTTCGTCATCGAGATAGGCCAGATCGCCAGTGCGGACCCAGCCATCGACGAAGGTTGCCGCGCTGGCCTCCGGGTTCTGCCAATAGCCCGCGACGATCATCGGTCCGCGCGCCCACAATTCGCCGATTTCGCCCGAGGGCAAGACGCTGACTCCATCGTCGCCGCGCACTTCGAGGTCGGCGGCGGCGACCGCCGGGCCGCAGCTGGTCGGGCGGTTGAGGTAATCCTCGCCCGAATGGGTGGTGACGGTCGCGGTGGTCTCGGTCATGCCCCAGCCGTTGCCGGGCAGCGCGCCGAATTCCTCGAAGATCCGCCGGACCAGTTCGGGCGCCGAAGGTGCGCCGCCATAACCGATCGATTCGAGGCTGGAGAGATCGTAGTTCGCCCGTTCGGGATGCTCGAGCAATTGCCAGGCGATCGTCGGCACCCCGCCGGTCGCGTTGACCTGCTCGCGCTCGATGATCCCGAAGGCTTTGACCGGATCCCAGCGGTACATGAAGATCAGTGTATGACCGCCCGCGATCGCGCCCATCATCGTCGCCGAACAGGCGGTGGCGTGGAACAGCGGGATCACCGTCAGCAGGGTCTTCCGCGCCGGTTCGGGCAGCGGATCGCCCCGCCGCAGGACCGCGCGCGCCGCCGCATAGCCGCTCGACAATATGTTGGTGGTCAGGTTGCGGTGGGTGCCCAGTGCGCCCTTGGGGTTGCCGGTGGTGCCAGAGGTGTAGAGAATCGTCGCCGGATCGTCGGGCGCGATTTCGGCGTCCGGCAGGTCTGCGTCGGGCAGCTTGGCCCAGTCGGCCGGTTCGCCGATCAGATCCTCGAGCCGCTGCGCAGCGGGGGTGGCCCCCGTTGCGCGTGCGACCAGCACATGTTCAAGCCCGGGCAGGTCGGCCCGCAGCGGGGCAATCCGCTCGAGCCGTTCGGCATCGCAGATCAGGACCTTGGCACCCGAATTGGCCAGGCCGTACTGCAGCTCGGGCCCGGTCCACCAGGCATTGAGTGGAACGCAGATCGCGCCAAGCGCGGTGATCGCGAAAAACGCCACCGGCCATTCGGGCAGGTTGCGCATTGCCAGCGCCACCCGGTCGCCCTTTTCCACCCCCATGGCGCGCAGCCGTGCTGAAAGGGCAGCGACCGCGCGGAACCAGGCGTCGTAAGAAATCCGTTCGTCCTCATAGACGATGAAGGTGGCATCGCCGTGGGTGCGGCCGTGCCGGGCCAGCGCGGCCAGGCTGGGCAGGGCATGCTTCCAAACCCGGGTCGGCACGCCGCGGATCTCGACCACTTCCATTTCGAACGGCATGCTCGGCGCGCAGAGCAATTCCTGCACT
>CALCQB010000232.1 GCA_937897535.1 uncultured Novosphingobium sp.
TCGACCACGATCAGCCCGAGCCGCTTGTAGGGCATGAACAACGCCGAGCGCGCGCCGACTACTACTTGTGCGTCGCCTGAAACGATCGCGCGCCAGGCGCGTCGGCGTTCGCTCTGCTTGAGGCTGGAATGCCACAGCACCGGGGGTACGCCGAACCGCGCTTCGAACCGGCGCAGGAAGTTTTGAGTCAGCGCGATCTCGGGCAGCAGCACCAGCACCTGGCGCTGCATCCGGATCGCCTCGGCCACGGCCTCGAAATAGCATTCGGTCTTGCCCGATCCGGTCACCCCGTCGAGCAGGAACGGCGCAAATTCCGCAGCGCGGACCGCAGCGACAAAGGTGTCCGCGGCGGCCTGCTGGGCCTCGGACAAGTCCGGCACATGGTGGTCGGGCCGGGGGCGGGGGTAGGGCCGGTCGAGGTCGACCGTCACCGGCTCGAGCACTCCGGCATTGACCAGCCCGCGCAGCACCGCGTCCGAGACTCCGGCATATTCGGCCAGTTCGCGGATGCTGGCTTGCTCGCCGTGGAGCGCGTCCATCGCCGCCGCGCGCTGCGGGGTCAGGCGCTTGGGCTCGTCGCCCGAGAGGCGGTATTCGGTGGTGGCGCCGCCGCCGCGCAGCGCCGCCATCGAGCCCAGCGCCATCCGCGCGACGCTGTTCATCGGCGCGACGTAATAGTCCGCGCACCATTCGATCAGCCGCCGCAGCGGGGCGGATAGCGGCGGCACCGGCAGCACTTCGAGGATCGGGCGCAGCTTGGCTTCGGGAACTTCGTCTCCGCCCAGCCGTTCCGGTTCCCAGACGATGCCCAGAACCTGCCGCGGCCCCAGCGGAGCTATCACCAACTGGCCGAAATCTGTCGCCATTCCAGCGGGAAGGCGATAGTCCAGGACGGGCAGGGCCGGGTTGAAGACGAGGAGTCGGATGCGGTTCATGCCGCGTCTCTATGGCGGTAATCGGCGGCAGGCGACAGCCCCGCCCAGCAAGGAGCAGGGCACCATGGACAAGTTTATCGGCGCACCGCTGGCACGGCGCAGTTTTCTGGCAGGCACGGCGGCTGGTGGACTGGTCTTGCTGTCCGGCTGTGAAACCACGGGCGGGTTCTCGATGGTCGAGGCGATCCGGCGGCTGCTGACGATCTCGGCCCAGCGTGCCTTTTCGCGGCTGACCGCGCCCGGCGGGTTCTGGGACAGCGAAGTGGCGCGGTTCGATCTGCCCGAACTGTTCAGCGGCAGCAGCGGCGGCCTGCGCAGCCTGCTGACCTCGACCCTGTTCAAGAGTCAGCTGCAGCGCCAGCTCAACATCGTCGCCGAAAAGGGCGCCGAGCGCGCCGCGCCGGTGGTTTACGATGCGGTCCGCAACATCTCGATCGCGGATGCGATCGGGCTGGTCCGGGGCGGGTCAACCGCCGCGACCAGCTATCTGCGCGGCGAAATGGGTCCGGCGATGATCAACGCGATGATCCCCGGTCTGTCCGACGCGCTGCGGGTCGCCAGTGATCCGGTCATGAGCCAGGCAGTCCGGGCGCTGTCGGGCGTCGATCCGGGTGCGATCGCGCAATCGGTCGCGGTCCGCGCCGACAATTCGATCTGGAACCAGATCGGGGTCGAGGAAAGCGCGATCCGGGCCAATCCGCAAGGGACCAACGACCCGCTGCTGATCGGGGTGTTCAAGGTGCTTTGACCTTAAGATCCTCCCTGTTTTCGACGAATGTCGCAAACGGGGAGGTGGCAGACGCGACAAGCGGCTGACGGAGGGGTTTGGACGCCGGCGTCGATACCCCTCCGTCTCGTCCTGTGGACGATCCACCTCCCCATTTGTGGCATTCGCCAAAAATGGAGAGGATCGGTGGCTGGCATCGCGCCATTGCACCGCATATAGCCTCGGCGACTCGATCATAGCCGGAGCATCCCGTGAAATTCTTCGCCGACACCGCCGAAATTGCCGACATCAAGGAACTGGCCGCCACCGGCCTGCTCGATGGCGTCACTACCAATCCCAGCCTGATCATGAAATCGGGCCGTGATTTCATCGAGGTGACGCGGGAAATCTGCGGAATCGTCGCTGGTCCGGTCAGCGCGGAGGTGGTCGCGCTCGACCATGCCGGGATGATGCAGGAGGCTGAAAAGCTCCGCAAGATCGCCGACAACGTCTGCATCAAGGTGCCGCTGACCCTCGACGGGCTCAAGACCTGCAAGGCACTGACCAGCGACGGGACGATGGTCAACGTCACGCTGTGCTTTTCGGCCAACCAGGCGCTGCTCGCGGCCAAGGCCGGGGCGACCTTCGTTTCGCCGTTCGTCGGCCGGCACGATGACAATGGCTTCGACGGGATGAGCCTGATCGCTGACATCCGGCTGATTTACGACAACTACGATTTCGCCACCGAGATCCTGGTCGCCTCGGTCCGCCACGGGATCCACGTGCTCGAAGCCGCCAAGATCGGCGCCGACGTGATGACCGCGCCGCCCGCGGTGATCATGGGCCTGGTCAAGCACGTGCTGACCGACAAGGGCATCGAAGGCTTCATGGCCGACTGGGCCAAGACCGGGCAGGCGATCTAGATTCGACCGGCGCATGGCAGACGAATCCCCCCTCGACCGCTTCAAGAGTGTGCTGACCGGCGCCAGCCGGGCAATTGCGCACGAGCCCGAGGTGGAAGTCGCCTGGACCGCCGACAATCCAGTGATCAACGGCAAGAACATGCGGTTGCCGATGCCGGGACGCAATCTGCCGCGCGACCAGGCGATGGAAGCGCGCGGCTTTGCCGATAGCTTCGCGCTCAAGATCCGGCATCACAGCGACAGTCTCCATGCGCGCAATGCCCCGGGCGAGCCAACCGCGCGGGCCGCCTATGACGCGGTCGAGGCGGTCCGCTACGAGGCGCTCGGCTCAAAGGCCTATGCCGGGATGCGGGCCAACCTCGATGCCGCGAACGAGGTCCGTACCGGCGGCGATCCGATCGCGCGGGCGAGCAAGCCCGAGGACGTGCCGATTCCCGCCGCGCTGGCGCTGATGCTGCGCGAACATCTGACCGGCCAGGCGGTGCCCGAGGCGGCCAAAGCCGGGGTCGACATGCTGCGCGGCTGGATCGGCGAGCGGGCCGGCGCGGACTTTGACGCACTGGCCGATTCGCTCGATGATCAGGAAGCGTTCCAGCACCTCGCGCTCGACATGCTGCAGCATCTTGAGCTCACGCAAGCCACGCCGACCGACGCCGAGAGCGAGGAAGGCGAAGACAGCGAGGACCAGGACGACAGCGAAGATCAGCCCGACGATGGCGAATCGAGCGAGGACCAGAGCCCCAGCGAAGTCGCCTCCGAACCGAGCGAAGGCGAGGAAGACGGCGACGACGAAAACCAGCGCGAGATGGAAGACGAAAGCGCCGACGCCGAGGAAGGCGACGAGGGCGAGGAGGGGATGCTTCCGACCCGTCCGAACCGCCCGTGGACCGAGGTTCCGGCCAGTTTCGACTACAAGATCTTCACCCAGGCGTTCGACGAAGTCGTCGGGGCCAGCGACCTGTGCGATGAAGACGAGCTGACCCGGCTGCGCGCCTATCTCGACGCGCAGCTCAAGGGCCTCGGCGGGATCATCACCAAGCTCGCCAACCGGCTCCAGCGGCGCTTGATGGCGCAGCAGAACCGCAGCTGGGATTTCGATCAGGAAGAAGGCCTGCTCGATGCCGCGCGGTTGGCGCGCGTGGTCATCTCGCCCGGCCATTCGCTCTCGTACAAGATCGAGCGCGATGTCGAGTTCAAGGACACCGTCGTCACGCTACTGATCGACAATTCGGGCTCGATGCGCGGGCGGCCGATCTCGATCGCCGCGATCAGTGCCGACGTGCTGGCGCGCACGCTCGTGCAGCGAGGCGTGGCCGCGGGCTCGGGCACCAAGGTCGAGGAAATCAACCGGCTCCTCAAGATGCACATCCAGATGGCCGGCATGATGAAGCAGATGGGCCAGGGCAAGGGCCTGTTCGGCAAGATGATGGGCAAGGGTGCGCCGGATCAGGCGGAACTCGAGAAGATGCAGGCGGAACTCAGCCAGCTCGACCCAGAGGCGCTGCCCGAGGATTTGAAGGAGATGATGAAGGGCGGCGACTTCATCCTGAAGAACCTCAAGGCCATCGTCGAGACCGGCCGGGAACAGATCATCGACGCCCGCGCCGCGGGCCGTTTCACCGGCGAGGTCCCCGAACCCCGCGCCGGCCTGCGCGGCGGCCACATGCCGGGCGCCCGCAACGTGCCGGCCAGCGAGCTTCTGGCCCCCGACGGCACGATGAAGTCCGCCGTCC
>CALCQB010000233.1 GCA_937897535.1 uncultured Novosphingobium sp.
ATCGTCTCCAACGCCTCGTGCACCACCAACTGCCTCGCGCCGCTGGCCAAGGTGCTCAACGATGCGATCGGGATCGAGCGCGGACTGATGACCACGATCCACGCCTACACCAACGACCAGAAGATCCTCGACCAGATCCACGAAGATCCGCGCCGTTCGCGCGCTGCCGCGATGAACATGATCCCGACCACCACCGGTGCCGCGCGTGCGGTCGGCGAGGTGCTGCCAGAACTGAAGGGCAAGCTCGACGGTTCGGCGATCCGCGTGCCGACCCCCAACGTCTCGGTGGTCGACCTGACCTTCCAGCCGAAGCGCGACACCACCAAGGAAGAAGTCAATGCGCTGCTCAAGGCCGCCAGCGAAGGCGCGCTGAAGGGCGTGCTCGGCTTCTCGGACGAGCCGCTGGTCTCGATCGACTACAACGGCGATTCGCACAGCTCGACTATCGACAGCCTCGAAACCGCAGTGATCGACGGCAAGCTAGTCCGCGTGCTGAGCTGGTACGACAACGAATGGGGCTTCTCCAACCGGATGGTCGATACCGCCGGGGCGATGGGGAAGTTGCTGTAATCTGACACCCCTCCCGTTTGCGGGAGGGGGAATGGAGTAGCGCATGGCTTTCAAGACGCTCGACGATCTTCCCGCCGACCTGACCGGCAAGGTCGCGCTGGTTCGCGTCGATCTGAACCTGCCGATGCAGGACGCGCGCGTCACTGACGATACCCGCGTCCGGGCGTTGGCGCCGACGATCCTTGAACTGTCCGCCAAGGGCGCGAAAGTGCTGCTGCTGGCGCACTTCGGGCGGCCCAAGGGCGAGAAAGTCTCGACCATGTCGGTCTCGATGACGATCGACGCGGTCCAGGCGGTGCTGGGCAAGGAAGTGATGTTCGTGCCCGAGATCGCCGGACCGGTGGTGGCGCAGTCGATCGGCATCCTCCAGCCGGGCGATATCGCGCTGCTCGAAAACACCCGGTTCTGGAAGGGCGAGGAAGCCAACGATCCGGAACTGGCCAGGGCGATTGCCGCCAATGGCGATATCTACGTCAACGACGCCTTCTCCGCCGCCCACCGCGCGCACGCCAGCACAGAGGGGCTGGCGCATCTGCTTCCCGCCTACGCCGGACGCTCGATGGAAGCCGAGCTCAAGGCGCTCGAAGCGGCGCTGGGCCAGCCTGAACGGCCGGTCGCGGCGGTGGTCGGCGGGGCGAAGGTTTCATCCAAGCTCGACGTGCTGACCCATCTGGTCACCCAGGTCGATCACCTGATCATCGGCGGGGGGATGGCCAATACTTTCCTCGCCGCGCGCGGGATCGCTGTCGGCAAATCGCTGTGCGAGCATGAGCTTGCCGCGACCTGCGAGCAGATTCTCGATGCGGCCGACAAGTCCGGCTGCACCGTCCACCTGCCCTATGACGTGGTGGTGGCCAAGGAATTCGCCGCCAATCCGCCCAGCTTGCGGACCTGCAACGTCCACGAAGTCGCTGCCGACGAGATGATCCTCGACATTGGCCCCCAGGCGACCGAAGCACTGGCCGATGTGCTCAAGACCTGCCGCACCCTGGTCTGGAACGGACCGCTGGGCGCGTTCGAAACCCCGCCGTTCGACGCCGCTACTGTCGCCTTGGCCCGCAGCGCCGCCGCGCTGACCAAGGAAGGCGTGCTGATTTCGGTGGCAGGCGGTGGCGATACCGTCGCGGCCTTGAGCCAGGCCGGGGTGGCGGACGATTTCAGCTATATCTCGACCGCCGGCGGTGCCTTCCTCGAATGGATGGAAGGCAAGGCGCTGCCGGGCGTGGTCGCGCTGCAGCAGGCCTGAGGAAAGCTGCCTGGCGCGGTTGCGACAAGCCTGCGTTGAGGCTATGCGCCCGGCGATACATACCTATGCAAACACAGGGACCCGCATCCATGAACACTGCCGACATGACCGCCAAGATGGCCGCCGGCCAGGGCTTTATTGCCGCTCTCGACCAATCGGGTGGTTCGACCCCCAAGGCTTTGGCCGGATACGGCATCGGCGATGATGCCTGGTCGAACGAAGCGGAAATGTACGGCCTGATTCATGAAATGCGTGAACGGATCATCACCTCGCCGGTGTTCACGGGTGAGAAGGTGATCGGCGCGATCCTGTTCGAACGCACGATGGACGGTGTGGCCGGGGGCAAGCCGGTTCCCACCGCGCTGATCGACAAGGGGATCGTCCCGTTCATCAAGATCGACAAGGGCCTGGAAGACGAAGCGGACGGCGTCCAGCTGATGAAGCCGATGCCCGAACTTGATGCGCTGCTGACCCGCTCGCGGGCGCTGGGGGTCTATGGCACCAAGGAACGTTCGGTGATCAACTCCGCGAACGCCGCCGGAATTGCCGCGGTCGTAGCCCAGCAGTTCGAGATTGGCCGCCAGGTGCTGGCTCACGGCTTGATGCCGATCCTCGAGCCCGAAGTGAACATCAAGAGCGAGACCCGCAGCCAATGCGATGCGATCCTGCTTGAGGAGATGCTCAAGAACCTCGAGGCGATGGACCAGCAGGTGATGCTCAAGCTGTCGCTGCCGGTCACGCCGGGCACGTTCGCGCCGCTGGTCAATCATCCCAAGGTGCTGCGGGTCGTAGCTCTGTCGGGCGGCTACAAGCGTCCCGAAGCCTGCGCCGAACTCGGCAAGAACACCGGCATCATCGCCAGCTTCAGCCGCGCGCTGCTCGAAGACCTGCGCCACCAGATGAGCCAGGCCGAATTCGACGCCGCGCTGGGCGAGGCGATCGACGCGATCTACGCGGGCTCGATCGCCTAGATTCCGCCGCTGAACTTGAAGCCAAAGCGGTAGTCGGTCCTGCGGATCGGCTCGCCGCCGGCGACGCGGTCGGGGGTGACCTTGACCAGTTCGAGCGAACCGTCGGCGATCGGTATCGGCTTGTTGCTGGTCATCTCGCGGGTGACATAGCCCGCGCCGGTGTCGATCCGCACGGTCACGCGGACTTGCCCGGCCCAGACGCAGCGCGCGTTCATCGGGCAGCGGCTGTCTTCCATCAGCGCCAGCGGGGTGACCTTGGGGCCGTTGACATAGGCGGTCTGGCCGATCCCGGCGCGGGCGATCCCGTCGCTGTCGGGTTGAACTGTGGCGCAGCCGCCAAGGACGGCGGCGGCGAGGGCGAGCGGGAAAAGGGTCTTGATCATCGTTCATAATAACGCCGCTGCAAATGAACGGTTCCGGAACGCTTGGCCTGGCCGCACGCGCAGGCTAGAGGCGCGGCATGACTGACTGCCAGCTTTACCTGATTTCGCCGCTCGACGTTGGCGGTGCGTTCCCCGAACGGCTTGCCCGCGCCCTTGATGCCGGGCCGGTTGCGGCGTTCCAGTTCCGGGTCAAGGGGATCGACGAGCACGAGGCGGCGCGGCTGGCCGAGCCGTTGCAGGCAATCTGCGCCGCGCGCGAAGTGGCGTTCATCGTCAACGATTCGATTGGCTTGGCGAAGCGGCTCGGGGCGGATGGCGTGCACCTTGGGCAAGACGATGGCACGGTCGAGGATGCCCGTGAGCGGCTCGGGCGGGAGGCGCAGATCGGCGTCACCTGTCACGCCAGCCGCCATCTCGCGATGGAAGCCGGTGAGGCCGGGGCCGACTACGTCGCGTTTGGCGCGTTCTTCCCGACCGAGACCAAGCAGACCGAACACCGGGCCGGGCTGGACCTGCTCAGCTGGTGGCAGGGCATATTCGAGATTCCTTGTGTCGCAATCGGTGGGATCACGCCGGACAATTGCGGCCCGCTGGTCGCGGCCGGGGCCGATTTTCTGGCGGTTTCCGGCGCGGTGTGGAACGGCGACGAAGCGGCCGCGGTGCAGGCGTTCCACAAGGCAACGTCTGGCGCCTGACCGGAATCGGGAGCCTATCGCGTCGCCCGGCGTTTTCCTGACATTCCAGGAGATGCCCAGCGATGCCTTTTGCCAAATACCTGTCCGTTTCGTTGCTGGCTTCGGTCGGCCTCCTTTCCGCTTGTGATGGCTCGGGCAAACAAGACCAGCCCAACACCCCAGTGGCCAGCCCGTCCGCAGTCAGCAATCCGATGGCCGCGCACGATCCGGCGGGGGGCGGGCCGCTCGATCCTGCCGCTGCCGACGACCGCCCTCGCATCGTGATGCAGCAGCAGGTCGTGCTCGACCGGCTCGGCTTCACGCCAGGCGTGGTCGACGGCAAGGACGGTGTTTCGACCCGCAACGCGCTTGCGGGCTTTCAGGAAGCCAACGGCCTGCCGATCACCGGCGCGGTCGATGAAGCCACCGGCGGCAAGCTGGCCGCCTGGTCCAACATACCGGCAACCCGGGTTGTGACGATTCCGGCCGAATTTGCCGCTGGTCCGTTCGTGACGATCCCGGCCAAGGCGAGCGATCAGGCCAAGCTCGATTGTCTGTGCTATCAGAATCTGGACGAGAAGCTGGCCGAGCGGTTTCACACCACGGTCGCGGTGTTGAAAGAGCTCAATCCCCGCAGCGGGCCTGTGCCAACCGGTGATGCGCCGTGGTTTGCGGCCGGCCAGCAGGTTCGCGTTCCCAATGTCGGCGGCGATGCGGTCGATCCGGCAGCGGTTGACGATCCAAAATGGGCAACGACGCTTGATATGCTCGGGGTCGGTCCTGCGCAGCCCAAGGCGGCGCGCGTGGTGGTGAGCAAATCCAAGGGTACGCTCAAGGCCTTTGATCAAAGCGGCAAGCTGGTCGCGGTTTACACTGCAACAATGGGGTCGCAGCACGATCCGCTGCCGCTGGGGAAATGGAAGATCCAGGGGATCGGCCGGAACCCGGATTTTCACTACAATCCGAAGCTGTTCTGGGACGTCAAGGACAGCGCCAAAAGTGCGCTGCTCAAATCCGGCCCGAACAATCCGGTCGGGGTGGTCTGGATCGATATCAGCAAGCCGCATTACGGCATTCACGGCACGCCCAACCCGGAAACCATCGGCCGGGCCGAAAGCCACGGCTGTGTCCGCCTGACCAACTGGGATGCAGCGCGGCTGGCGCAGATGGTTTCGACCACAACCGAACTTTTGTTCGAGGCGTAAGAGGATGGGCAAGTCACTTTCCCGGCTGAACCTGGCCGTTGCGACGGTGTTCGCCGCTTCGCTGGGCTGGCTGGCGGTGGCCGGGCTGAGCAACGGGACGCTCGGCGGATTGCTGACCTTGCACCGGACCGGGCCGGGTGAAATCCCGCTTGCACCGCGCGCGAATCCGGCAGTCCCGGCGGTGGCCAGCGAAATGCCGCCACTCCGGATCCAGTCCGAACGCCCGATCATTCCGGTTGCCGGAATCAGTCCAGACCAGCTGTTTGACACTTTCAGCCAGGCCCGGGCCGAGGGGACCCGCAGCCACGACGCGATCGACATCCCCGCGCCGCTGGGCACTCCAGTGCTGGCGGCGGTGCCCGGCACAATCGAGAAGCTGTTCATCAGCCGCGATGGCGGCAATACGCTCTACCTGCGCTCGCGCGACCGGCTGACGATCTATTACTATGCGCACCTCGATAGCTACGCGGCTGGCCTGGCGGCGGGACAGCAGGTGCAGTCGGGCGCGGTGATCGGAACAGTCGGTTTCAGCGGCAACGCCAATCCGGCCGCGCCGCATCTTCACTTTGCGATCTGGCAAACCACGGCTGAGGCCGGGTGGTACGGCTCGCACCGGGCGATCAACCCTTATCCCCTGCTACACGGACGCTAGGCTTTCGCAGTTTGCCACGCTGTGGCAGTCCTGCGCCAACAGAGGGAGAACCTGCCATGGCTACCGCTGCTTCAAACGTTCGCGAACTGACCATCCGCTCGGTCGTGCTGGGCGGTCTGCTGACCTTCCTGTTCACCGCTGCCAATGTCTATTTCGGGCTCCGGGTCGGGCTGACCTTTTCGACTGCGATCCCGGCTGCGGTGATCTCGATGGCGGTGCTGCGGACGCTGGGCGGGGCGACGATGGTCGAGAACAACATCGTCCAGACAATCGGCAGCGCCGCCGGGGCGGTCGCGACGATGGTGTTCGTGCTGCCCGGCTTCGTGATCGTCGGCTGGTGGAGCCGGATCCCCTATTGGGAGACGATGCTGGTCTGCGCAACCGGGGGAATTCTAGGCGTGATGCTGTCGGTGCCGATGCGCCGCGCGCTGGTGGTCGATAGCGACCTGCCTTATCCCGAAGGGGTCGCCGGGGCCGAAATCCTGCGGGTCGGGATGGGCGATGCCGCCGGCGCGGACGAGAACCGCGCAGGGCTGTCCACGATCCTGCTCGGCGCGATCGCCGGAGCGGGCTTCGGAGTGCTGACCATGCTCCGGCTCGCCGCGGCCGAGGTTGCCAAGGTGTTCAAGTTCGGGGCAGGCTATGCCACGATGGGTTCAACCATGTCGCTCGGGCTGGTCGCGATCGGCCACCTGATCGGCCTTGCTACCGGCATCGCCATGTTGAGCGGGCTGGTGCTGGGCAAGTTTGTGCTGCTGCCGCTGCTGACCGCCGGTCTGCCCGGCGCGCCAGAAGATGTGGTCGGCACGGTGTTCAGCCAGCAGGTGCGGATCGTCGGCGCAGGCGCGATGGCGGTTGCGGCGTTGTGGGCTTTGATCCGGATCACCGGCTCGATCCTGCGCGGCCTCGCTGGAATTGCCGCAACCGCGCGCGCGCGGAAGGCCGGGGCGGAGGTGCCGCTGACCGAGCGCGACCTGCCCGCGAACTGGGTGCTGGGCGTCAGCGCGGCGATGTTTGTGCCGATCCTGATCCTGGTCTGGCAATTCGTCCAGGGCGGGCCGCTCGCCGCCTCGATCCCGGCGGTGCTGGTGCTGTCGCTGGTGTTTATCGTCGTGGTCGGGATCTTTACTGCGGTGGTGACCGGGTACATGGCCGGGCTGGTCGGCACTTCGAACAGCCCGGTTTCGGGCGTGGGGATCCTTTCGATCCTGATCGCTTCGGTGCTGGTCGGGGCAATGTTCGGCGGCGGGGTCGCACCCGACCTGCGCGCACCGCTGATCGCCTTTGCGCTGTTCCTGGTCTCGTTCGTGTTCGGCATCGCGATTGTCGCCAATGACAACCTGCAGGACCTCAAGACTGGGCAGCTGGTCGGCTCGACTCCGTGGAAACAGCAGGTCGCGTTGATAATCGGGGTGCTGGCAGGCTCACTGATCCTGCCGCCGGTGCTGCAGTTGCTCGCCACCAGCTTCGGCTTTGCCGGCGCACCGGGGGCTGGGCCCAACGCTCTGGCCGCGCCGCAAGCATCGCTGTTCGCGGCGATCGCGCAAGGGGTGCTGGGCGGTTCGATGCGCTGGGACCTGATCTGGCTGGGCGCGGGGATCGGCGTGGTGCTGATCGCGCTGGACGAAGCCCTGCGCAAAAGCGGCAAGGGCAAGCTGCCGCCGCTGGCGGTGGCGATGGGCATCTACCTGCCCGCGACGCTGGTGCTGCCCGCAGTGATCGGCGCGGTGATCGGTCACTTCTGGAACAGGTTGGCGGCGCGCACCGCCCGACCCGAGTTCACCGAACGGCTGGGCGTTCTGCTCGCGACCGGGCTGGTGGTGGGAGACAGCCTGTTCGGGCTGGCCTTTGCCGGGGCGGTCGGGGTGGTCGGCGATCCGGCCAAACTGGGGATTGTCGGCGACGAATTCGCCGCGACCTCGGAATGGATCGGGATCGTTGCGATGGTTGCGCTGCTGTGGGTGACTTATGCGCTGACCAAGCGCAAGGCGCTGACCACCGCCTGAGCCTCGCGCGGCGTTTGGTAAAGCTGAATCGAGCCTCCCAACACCGTCTATCCTGAGCTTGTCGAAGGACTGCTTTTTTCTTCAGGCAGTTGTGCGCTGGGCACGAAGGAAAGGACAGTGCTTCGACAAGCTCAGCATAGTCGGAGTTTGGGTAGGATTTGGCGCAGTTTGCGCTAGTTCTTGGGCGGTTGCAGCGGTTCGGTCTGGCAGATCGCACGCTTCTGGCCGGTCGCCAGATCGGTGCAGCCCGGGCCGACCGCGTTGTTGAGGACCATCCGCACGCAGCGCAGGTTGCTGTCCTTGCCGTCCGGACCGAGCTTGCGCAGGAAGTTGTCGCTCAGCCGGCGGTATTTGTCGCCGCGCTTGGGGCCGCTGGTGAGCACCAGGGCGTCGCCGGTCAGCAGGTATGTGCCGCGCCCGGTCGGGGTCTGGTACGAGGTCGAATCGACCACCTCGAAGTTTTCGGCATCGACCCGGTATCCCGCCGCGCCGGTCGCATCGCCGGGCAGCTCGCAGATGAAGGCGGCAGGCGGCAGAACGTCGATCGGTCCGCCCGGAACCGCCAGCGCAGCGGCGGACAGGGCAAGCATCGCGGCAGGGAGGGTGTATTTCAGCATCACCTGGCCTGTTAGCACCGCTTCAAGCGCCACGCCACACCTTGCCCTTCGCCGCGCCGCGCGCTAAGGGCGCGGCCTTCCGGCAGCTCTGCCGGGCTCTTTCTCATCTTCCGAAGGCAGGCATCATGGCCAAGATCAGCGGCGTGGACATCCGTCCCGGCAACATCATCGAATACGAAAAGGGCATCTGGAAAGTTGCCAAGACCCAGCACACCCAGCCCGGCAAGGGCGGGGCGTTCATGCAGGTCGAGATGAAGAACCTGATCGATGGCCGCAAGACCAACGTCCGCTTCCGCAGCCAGGACACGGTCGAGAAGGTCCGGCTCGACACCAAGGATTTCCAGTACCTTTACACCGATGGCGATGCGCTGGTGTTCATGGACAAGGACAATTACGAGCAGATCAACCTCCCGGCCGACCTGATCGGCGATGCCGCGGCCTTCCTGCAGGACGGGATGGAAGTGGTGCTCGAGCTGTGGGAGGAACGCCCGGTCAGCGTCGAGCTTCCGGCCCAGATCGAAGCCACGATCGTTGAAGCCGACGCCGTGGTGAAGGGCCAGACCGCCTCGTCCAGCTTCAAGCCCGCGATCCTCGACAACGGCGTGCGCGTGATGGTGCCGCCGCACATCGCCAGCGGCACCCGGATCGTGGTCGACGTCTACGAGCGTACTTACGTCGGCAAGGCGGACTGATCAGGCCATGGCAGTCATATCCGGCTTGATGCGCGTGATGGAAAAGGCCGCCCGCAAGGCGGGAGGCCGGTTGCGCCGCGATTTTGGCGAGGTTGAGCACCTCCAGGTCAGCCGCAAGGGGCCGGCCGATTTCGTTTCCAAGGCCGACCAGCGCGCCGAACGGACAATCTGGGACGAACTGCGCGCCGCGCGGCCCGATTGGGGCTTCCTGATGGAAGAGGGCGGCGAGATTCCGGGGGCCGAAGGCAAGCCGCGGTTCATCGTCGATCCGCTCGACGGGACCAGCAACTTCCTCCACGGCATCCCGCACTTCGCGATCTCGATCGCGGTGCAGGAACCCAAGCTCGATGGCTCGGGCTGGGGCGATGTCACTGCCGGACTGGTCTACCAGCCGATCACCGACGAAAGCTTCTGGGCCGAAAAGACCCGCGGTGCGTGGTTGCAGGACGGGCGGTTGCGGGTTTCTGCGCGGCGCCACCTCGACGAAAGCCTGATCGCCACCGGCATCCCGTTCGCGGGCCGCGGTGACAGCGCCGAATGGACCCGGATCTATGGCGCGCTGGCCCCGCAGGTCGCGGGCATCCGCCGGTTCGGTTCGGCCGCGCTCGATCTCGCCTGGGTTGCGGCGGGCCGCTACGAAGGGTTCTGGGAAAGCGATCTTTCCCCGTGGGACAGCGCAGCGGGCTGCCTGCTGGTGCGCGAAGCCGGCGGGTTCGTCACCGATTGGCGCGGGATCAGCCAGGCGATCTGTGACAAGCAGGTACTGGCCGGCAACGATGCCTTGCATTCAAGGCTGCACAAGATATTGGCAAACACGCTGAAGGGTTGATCCGCCTGACGGCGGATGTCTGGCCAGCCCGCTCTCCCGGCCCAACCACCCACAGGGTAACCTAAATTGGGTGGTTGGGCCGGGGGAGCGGGCCGGCCAGGCAAGCCATCGACGGATGTCGAGGGCGCACGGACAGGAATGCCCCTGTGGCGGAATGGTAGACGCGAACGACTCAAAATCGTTTGTCGCAAGACGTGCCCGTTCGAGTCGGGCCAGGGGCACCATCCATCGTAATTGCGAGTTATTCTCATTAAATTGATCGGTTTAACCGATTAGCCCGCGCGGAATTTCCGCTTGGCTTTGCCCTGCTTCAGCGCGCAAGAAACCATGGTCGAATTCCACCCAAGCATGGAGAGTGATCATGGGACTCAAGGGCTCACAAACCGAAGAAAACCTCAAGGCTGCGTTCGCCGGTGAAAGCCAGGCCAACCGCCGTTATCTGTACTTCGCCCAGAAGGCTGACATCGAAGGCCACAACGACGTTGCTGCGGTGTTCCGCTCGACCGCCGAAGGCGAAACCGGCCACGCGCACGGCCACCTTGAATATCTCGAGGAATGCGGCGATCCCGCCACCGGCGAGCCGATCGGCGATACCGTGCTCAACCTCAAGGCGTCGATCGCCGGCGAAACCCATGAGTACACCGACATGTACCCGGGCATGGCCAAGACCGCCCGCGACGAAGGCTTCGACGAGATCGCGGACTGGTTCGAAACCCTTGCCAAGGCTGAAAAGAGCCACGCCGGCAAGTTCCAGAAGACCCTCGACACGCTGCTGACCGAGGCTTGATGATCCCGCCGTCCCCGGCCTGACCGGGGACGGCGTCCGATTTCCGACAAACAGGGGAAGCGCCATGGAAGGCAGCCTGGGGGCTCCGACGCGCCACGCGATTCCGTGGCAGGACGAAGCCTGGTACGACGAGGCCGCGCTCGAGGCTGAGCTGCGCCGGGTCTATGACATCTGCCACGGCTGCCGCCGCTGCTTCAACCTGTGCGACAGTTTCCCGATCCTGTTCGACGCGATCGACGAAGCGCCGAACGAGGAAGTCGAAGATCTGACCCCGCTCCAGCTGGCCAAGGTCGTCGATGCCTGCACGCTGTGCGACATGTGCTTCATGACCAAGTGTCCTTACGTGCCGCCGCACAGCTTCGATCTCGATTTCCCGCACCTGATGCTGCGCCACCGTGCGGTCCAGAACCGCAAGGGCGAGACCCCGCTGCTCGACCGGCAATTGGCCGAGATGGACCGCAACGGGCGGCTCGGTTCGGTGATGGCCGGTGCGGTCAACTGGGTGACCAAAGAGGGCAATGGCCTGACCCGCCCGGCGATCGAGGCGGTCACCGGGATCGACCAGCGCGCGCACCTGCCGCCGTTCCTCGACGTGTCCTTGACCCGCCAGTCCCCGGCAATCGTGCCCCGGCCCAACCCCGATGGCCCCGCCTTCGGCAAGAAGGTCGCGATCTATGCCGGGTGCCATGACGAATTCAATGACGGCGGGCCCGGTCTGGCGCTGGTCAAGGTGCTGGCCCACAATGGGGTCCAGATCCGGATCGAGCATCCCGATTGCTGCGGTATGCCGAAGTTCGAGAACGGCGACCTGCCGGCCGTGGCGAGCGCCGCGCAGCGCATTTCCGCGCATTTCGAACCCTTGATTGAGCAGGGCTGGGACGTGGTCGCGCTGACCACTTCGTGCGCGCTGATGCTCAAGTTCGAATGGCCGCTGATCGAGCCCGAGAACGCGGCGATCAAGCTGCTCAGCCAGCAAACCTTCGACGTGGCGGAATATGTCGTCGCGTTGGCCAAGTCGTGCGGGATCGCGCCGATCGAACCGATGGACAAGCGGATTGCAGTGCACTTTGCCTGCCACGCCCGCGCCCAGAACATGGGGCCCAAGGCGATGGAAATGCTCCGCCTGATCCCCGAGGCCAAGCCCGCGCTAACTGAGCGCTGTTCCGGCCATGGCGGCAAGTGGGGCATCTTCAAGGACAACTTCGACCGCGCGGTCAAGGTCGGCAAACCGGCCGCGCGCAATCTGGTCAAGGACCAGCCAGACCTGATCGTGTCCGAATGCCCGCTGGCCGGACCGCACCTCAAACAGGTCATCGCCGCGAACGGTGCGGAACCCCCGGCGCGGATCGGTCACCCGATCGAAGTCCTCGCCCAAGCCTACGGATTGTAAACCCGATGCCCCGCGATACCCGCACCATCACCGCCGCCGATATCATGCCGCTCGATCAGTACGAGCTGATCCGGGCCGACAAGAAGCAGGAAGCGCTGGCGCGCAAGCGGCTGACCCGCATTTCAGTCGGCCCGCACGCCACCGTGCTGTTCGAGAACTGGGATTCGATGTGGCTGCAGATCCAGGAGATGCTGCGGATCGAGAAGGGCGGGGACGAACAGCTGGTCGATGAACTAGCCGCCTACGATCCGATGGTGCCCAAGGGCGCGGAGCTGACCTGCACGGTGCTGTTCGAGGTCGGCGATCCGGTTCGCCGTGACGCGTTCCTGCGGACCATCGGCGGGATCGAGAACCACATCGCGATCCAGCTGGGCGAGCACCTTATCCGTGCCCGCCCCGAAGGCGATACCGAGCGGACCCGGGCGAGCGACAACAAGGCCAGTGCGGTCCACTTCTTCCATTTCGACTTTCCGCCCGCGGCGATTGCGGCGTGGAAAGGCGGGGAAGGCACCGCAATGCTGCTGATCGATCACCCGAACTACGGCCACGCCGCGCTGATCGGTCCCGAAGCGCGCGCATTCCTGGCCCGCGAATGCTTCTAGTCGCCGTCGCGGCCCGCGCTGCCTGAGCGCATCCGCGAAGCTTCGATCGCATCGGCCAGGCCGCTCGTATCGGGCGGACCGCCGCCCTCGGCTCCGCTGCTATCCTGACCGAAGCCGCGAGCGGATGTGTCGCTGTCACCGGCTTTGCCGGATTTGGCCAGACTCTTCCGGTTGAGCGTGCCGCCCGGCCGAGCGGCCAGTCCGCTCGGCGGCAGAAAGGCCGGTACACCCGCCTGGGCCATCGGACGACCGGTGCCATTGGCTCCCCCGCCGCCGCCACCACTGCTGCCACCACCAAAATCGCCGCCTTCATCCCCGCCGAATCCGCCGCCTGATTGCTGAACCTTGAGGTGCTTTACGATCTTCTTGGTGCCCAGATGCTTTTGTTCCTGCGCAATCAGGTCATTCTTGGCCTGGGTGGCCTGAATCTGTGCGGCGACACCAGCGTCCTCGCCGCCCGCAAACAGCGCGAGCAAAGCGGTGATGGTCACGGTCGCGGCAGCGAAGTGTTTCAGCTGCTTTGATGAAACCGGCAGGGCGGGGGCAGGACGGCGCATGGCGGCGGTCCTAGCCGATGAAGGTTAACCGGCCCGTTTTGGCTTATGGTTACGAAAAGTTTGACGGCCGCCGGTGCGAAAGGGGCGCACCGACGGCCGTCGTTTCTCCTCCCCAGGAGATCGGAGCGGCGCTATGCCGCGAACTGGTTCATCGTGTTGTGCTCGCCGCCAGCCTTGAGGGCGGCTTCACCGGCGAACATTTCCTTGTGATCATCGCCGATGTCGCTGCCAGACATGTTCTGGTGCTTGACGCAGGCGATGCCCTGGCGGATTTCCTCGCGCTGGACGTTCTTGACGTAGCCCAGCATCCCCGCTTCGCCGAAGTATTCGCGGGCCAGGTTGTCGGTGCTGAGCGCCGCGGTGTGATAGGTCGGCAAGGTGATCAGGTGGTGGAAGATCCCGGCCTGCGCCGCGGAATCGCGCTGGAAGGTGCGGATCCGTTCATCGGCTTCGGCGGCCAGCTCACTGCCATCATAGTCGACGCTCATCAGCTTGGCGCGGTCATAGGCGGAAACATCCTGACCAGCTTCCGTCATGGCATCATACACTTGCTGGCGGAAATTGAGCGTCCAGTTGAAGCTGGGCGAGTTGTTGTAGACCAGCTTGGCGTTGGGGATCACTTCGCGGATCCGGCTGACCATTCCGCCGATCTGGCCGATGTGCGGCTTTTCGGTTTCGATCCACAGCAGGTCTGCGCCGTTCTGCAGGCTGGTGATGCAATCGAGCACGCAGCGATCCTCGCCGGTTCCGCTGCGGAACTGGAAGAGGTTGCTCGGCAGCCGCTTGGGCTTGAGCAACTGGCCATCGCGGCTGATCAGCACGTCGCCATGGCCGATTTCGCTGACAGCCTCGCAATCGAGGAAGCTGTTATACCGATCGCCGATGTCACCGGCCTGGCGGGTGACGGCAATCTGCTTGGTCAGGCCGGCCCCGAGCGAGTCGGTACGGGCAACGATGATCCCGTCGTCCACGCCCAGTTCCATGAAGGCATAGCGGATCGCCCGGATTTTTGCGAGAAAGTCCTCGTGCGGAACCGTGACTTTGCCGTCCTGGTGCCCACACTGCTTTTCGTCCGAGACCTGGTTTTCGATCTGCAGCGCGCAGGCGCCGGCCTCGATCATCTTCTTGGCGAGCAGATAGGTCGCCTCGGCATTGCCGAAACCGGCGTCGATATCGGCGATGATCGGCACGACGTGGGTTTCGAAATTGTCGATCCTGGTCTGGAGCTGCTTGGCCTTGACCTCATCCCCGGCCTTGCGGGCCTGGTCGAGGTCGCGGAACAGGCCACCCAGCTCGCGCGCGTCAGCCTGGCGCAGGAAGGTGTAAAGTTCTTCGATCAACGCCGGAACACTGGTTTTTTCGTGCATCGACTGGTCGGGCAGCGGACCGAACTCGCTGCGCAGCGCGGCGATCATCCAGCCCGACAGATACAGGTAGCGGCCCTTGGTGGTGCCGAAATGCTTCTTGATCGAGATCAGCTTCTGCTGCCCGATGAACCCGTGCCAGCAGCCGAGCGACTGAGTGTACTGCGCGGGATCGGCATCATAGGCGGCCATGTCGCGGCGCATGATTTCGGCGGTGTACCTGGCGATGTCCAGCCCGGTCTTGAACCGGTTCTGCAGCCGCATCCGGGCGACCGATTCGGCATTGATCCCGTCCCAGTTGGCATTCTGGGCGATGGTCTGGCCAGCCTTGGCGATGGTGTCGGTGTAGGTCATCGGGAATCTCCAGTGGAGGGGTTGCCCAACGGGTAAGCCAAGCCGGGCTGATTCTCGTACAAAAAATTACAACCAATCTTGTATCTATGCGGTCAATCATGTGTTGTGCCTTGCAATGTTGTAAAGAAAGTTACATGATCAATCCATGGCAGAAACCGCATTCCTTGCCGGACCCGCAATCCGCCGCCTGCGCCGCCGCGAGGGGCTGACCCAAGCGGCGATGGCCGGCCGGCTGGATATTTCGCCGAGCTATCTCAACCTGATCGAACGGAACCAGCGTCCGCTGTCCGCACGGTTGCTGGTCCAGCTGGCCGAAACCTTCGACTTCGATCCGCGCAGCCTGCGTCAGGATGAGGCGGTCGGCGGGATCGATGGTTTGCGCCGCCGCCTCGCCGACGAGCGTTTTGCCGATCTCGGCATCGACCGCGACGAAATTGCCGAATGGCTCGCCGCTGCGCCGCAAGCCGCACTGGCGTTCGCCCGGCTCTACGATGCCGGGGGCGGGGTGGGGCTGACCCCGGCAAGCGACCCCACTGATCTGGCCCGGCGTGAGATCGAACGCTGGCGCAACCACTTCGCCGACCTTGATGCTGCCGCCGAGGAGCTTGCCGACGAACTGCGGCTGTCCAACGCCGAAATGGGCGCTGCCCTGGCCGAGCGCCTGCGCCAGAAGCACCAGCTCTCGGTCCGGATCCTGCCCTATGACGTAATGCCCGATGCGCTGCGGCGGCTCGATCTCCATGCCCGCCAGCTCCAGCTTTCGGAATTGCTCGACCAGTCGTCGCGCAATTTCCAGGTTGCCGTGCAACTGGCGCTGCTCGAGCAGGGTGAGGCGATCGCGGCGATCGCGGACGGCGCGCGATTTGCTGACCGCGGAGCCTGGCGGCTGTTTCGCCGCCATCTGACGGGCTACTTCGCCGCCGCGCTGTTGATGCCCTATGGCCGGTTCATGCGGGCCTGTGAGGCGACTGGCTATGACCTGACCGTGCTCCAGCGCCGCTTCAATGTCGGGTTCGAGCAGCTCGCTCACCGGCTGACCACGCTCCAGCGGGTCGGCCAGCGCGGGCTGCCGTTCTTCATGGCGCGGGTCGACCGCGCCGGACAGTTTTCCAAGCGCTACGCCGGGGCCAGCGGCACGACCATGCTCGAAAGCACCGCCAGCTGCCCATTGTGGAACCTGCACCGTGCGTTCGAACAGGCCGGGCGGATTCAGGTCCAGTCGCTAGATTTTGCCGAGACATCGGGGCAGACCTCGCAATGGTTCACCATGGCCCGCACGGTCGAGGGAAGTGCGGCTCCCGGCGGCAATCCGGCGCAGTTTGCAGTGGTTCTGGGGCTCGATGCCCAGCTGGCCCGGCAGCTTGCCCAGGCCCGCGGATTGTCGCTCGATCCAGCGCAGGCGACACCGACCGGACCGGGCTGTGCGCGGTGCCATCGCGGCGATTGCCAGCAACGCTCGCTTCCGCCGGGCGGGGCGGTGCTGGAGTTTGACGAGCGCAGCCGGGGCCTCACCCCATTCGCCTTCGGGCGCTGAGGATCGGTTAACCAGGTTCTGTAAAGTTTACCGACATTTCACTTCTGGCCGGTAGCACGGACCTCGATACTGCAACGAGGCCCGTCCCAAGCCATGATCCGGCTGTTCAAGCACTACATTCCCCACGCCGTGCTGCTGCTCGGTCTGATCGATGTCGGCCTGTTATTTCTGGCGGCTGATTTCGGCTGGCGGATGCGGGCATCGCAGATCGGGATCGACGGCGGCGACACGTTTGCGCGGTTCTGGCAGCTGTCCGGGTTTGCCGGGATCATGCTGTTGGCGATGGTCGCGGTCGGGGTCTACGGCGCGGATTCGCTGCGTTCAATGCGCTTCGCCACCGCCCGACTGCTGGTCGCGGTCAGCCTGGGGATCATCGCGCTGGCCTTTGTCGACTTCCTGTTTGGCGGGCACAATTTCTGGCGTTCGGTCCTGGCATACGCGATGGGCGGGGCGATCATCGTGCTGGTCGCGAACCGACTGGTGGTCGGCGGGATCCTTGGCGCATCGGCGTTCCGCCGCCGGGTGCTGGTGCTGGGGGCCGGGCAGCGCGCCGACCGCCTGCGCGGCCTGTCCAACCGCCCGGAAAGCGGCTTCGTGATCGTCGGCTATGTCGCGATGACCGAGAGCCAGCCGGTGATCGGCGAAGCGATCAAGCGCGCCGCGATCGAAAACCTGACTCGCCATGTCGAGATCCTAAACGTCAGCGAAGTGGTGCTGGCGCTGGAAGAGCGGCGCAATGCGCTGCCGCTGTCGGACTTGCTGCGGATCAAGACCACCGGGGTCCACGTCAACGACTTCTCCAGCTTTATCGAGCGCGAGACCGGCCGGGTCGACCTCGACACGGTCAACCCGAGCTGGCTGATCTTTTCCGACGGGTTCTCGTCGGGCCGGGCAATTTCCAGCGCGGTCAAGCGGCTGTTCGATATCACGGCCAGCTCGTTGCTGCTGGTTCTGTCGGCCCCGATTATTGCGCTGTTCGCTTTGGCGGTGAAGCTCGATAGCCGCGGCCCGGCGTTCTATCGCCAGCAGCGCGTTGGCCTGTTCGGCCAGTCGTTCGACGTGATCAAACTGCGCTCGATGCGGACCGATGCCGAGGTGGGCGGTGCCCAGTTCGCGCAGGAGAACGATCCGCGCATTACCCGGCTGGGCCGGTTCATCCGCAAGGTCCGGATCGACGAACTGCCGCAGACGTGGTCGGTGCTGAAGGGCGAGATGAGCTTTGTCGGCCCGCGACCGGAACGGCCGCAATTCGTTTCCGAGCTGGAAGAGCAGCTGCCCTTCTATGCTGAACGCCACATGGTCAAGCCGGGGATCACCGGCTGGGCCCAGATCAACTATCCCTATGGGGCCAACCTTGAGGATAGTCGGCACAAGCTCGAATACGACCTCTACTACGCCAAGAACTATACCCCGTTCCTCGACCTGCTGATCCTGCTGCAGACGCTGCGGGTGGTGCTGTGGTCGGAAGGTGCGCGATGACATGACGCTGCTGGGCACCGCCTTGGCCGGGGTCGACACGGTGCTGTGGAGCGCCGGGGCGGCCGCGTGCATGCTCGCGGCGGTGTGGTTGCAAAGCCGCAAGCACCGCTTTGGCGCGGGCCGACCGGCGCTGGTTGCAGCTTTGGGGCTGACCGGGGCCTGGGCCCTGTCGGGAGCCGTGCTGGGGATTGAATCCGGCACGGCGCTGGTGGCCGAAAGCCTGCGCAACCTCGCCTGGATCTTTGCAATCTACCGGCTGTTCGCGATCGATGGCCGGCATGCTTCGCTCAAGCCGATCGGGCCGATGCTGGCCGCGCTGGCCTTTGTCGAAGTGCTGCAACTGGCAGGGCTGTGGATGCTGCTGTCGCGCGGTACCGAGCCGAGCCTGGTCGTGTTCCAGACCATGGCATCGCTGCGGTTGCTGGTTGCGATTGGCGGGTTGGTGCTGACCCACAACCTGTTCGGCGGCGCTTCGCAGCAGGCGCGGCTGGTTATCCGTTGGCCAGCCACAGCACTGGCGGTACTGTGGATCGTCGACCTCAACCATTATGCGATCGCTTACCTGGCCGGCGGCACCCCCGAGGTGACCGCCGCGCTGCGCGGGCTGTTGGCATTGCCGATTGCGGGCCTGCTGGCGCTGGGCGCGGGTGACGAGAGCGAGGCCTTGCGGTTCCGCCCGTCGCGGGCCGTGACGTTCCAGTCGGTCTCGCTGCTGCTGATCGGCGGCTATCTGGTGATCCTGATGGCTGCGGCGCAGTGGCTGGCCTTCGCCGGAGGCGACTCCTCTGCACTGCTGCAGCTTACCTTTGTTGCAATGACCGCCCTCGTTACCCTGGCCATCGGCACCTCGCGCAAGCTCCGCGGCTGGTTGCGGGTCACAGTGATCAAGCACCTGTTCCAGCACCGCTACGATTACCGCAATGAATGGCTGCGCTTTACAGGCACGATCGGTCAGGCCGGGCCGGACAGCCCGCCGCTGAGCGAGCGCGTAATCCGCGCGCTGGCCGACATTGCCGACAGCCCTGCGGGGCTGCTGCTGGTCCCGGGCGAGAGCGGCGGGCTTGAACTTGCCGCACGCTGGCAGTGGCCGACCGCCGATGTCCCGGCCGTGGCGATCGATCCCGCCACGGTGCGCCGGATCGAAGCGGACGGCCTGATCCTCGATCTCGATAGCCTGCGCGGTTCGCACGATCCGGTGCCGGACTTGCCCGACTGGGCGATGGCTGACCCGCGCGTCTGGGCGATGGTGCCGCTATTGCACTTTCGCCGGCTTGCCGGGGTGGTCGTTCTGGCGCGTCCGGCCCATGCCCGTCGGCTCGACTGGGAAGATTTCGACCTGCTGCGGATCGTCGGCCGTCAGCTCGCCAGCTATCTGGCCGAAAACGCTGGACAGGAAGCCTTGGCCGAGGCCGGCCGGTTCGACGAGTTCCATCGCCGCATCGCCTTCGTGATGCATGACATCAAGAACCTGTCGAGCCAGCTCGGCCTGCTTGCGCGCAATGCCGAACTCCACGCCGATAACCCCGAATTCCGCGCCGACATGCTGGTGACGCTGCGCAATTCGACCGACAAGCTCAACGCGCTGGTTACCCGGCTGTCGCGCTATGGCCCGGCTTCGGTCGAGGAGCTTGCCCCGGTCCGCGCCGACCACGTGGCGCGCGAGGTGGTGGAACAGATGCAACTACGCCATCCGGTCAATCTGATCGCGGTCACGGCGTGCGAAATTGCCGCTCACCACGATGCGCTCGAGCAGGTCCTGCTGCACCTGGTCCAGAATGCGATCGATGCCAGCGCGCCGAATTCGCCGGTGTTCGTCACGGTCAGCTCCGATGGGCTCAATGGCATGATCGAAGTGGTCGACAGTGGGGCCGGGATGAGTGCCGACTTCGTCCGTGCGCGGCTGTTCCGGCCGTTCGATTCCACCAAGCCGGGCGGCTTCGGGATCGGCGCCTACGAAGCGCGCGAACTGGTCCGGGCGATGCGCGGACGGCTGGAGGTCGAAAGCCGCGAAGGGCTGGGTACCCGCTTTGCGATAATCCTGCCGCTGGCCGAAACGGCGGCCCTGATCGACACCATCAACGAAGCCGGGAAAGCCGGCAAGAAGGTCGCGTAATATGTCAGATATCAAACCCAAGCTGCTGATTGTCGAAGATGACGCTGGACTGCAGGCCCAGCTCAAATGGGCCTATCCCGATTTCGAAGTGATCCAGGCGACCGACCGCGCCAGCGCGATTGCGGCGCTGCGCAGCGAGGAACCTGGGGTGGTCACACTCGATCTGGGCCTGGCACCCGATCCTGACGGGACCAGCGAAGGCTTTGCCGTGCTCGACGAAATCATGGCGCTGAAGCCGGACACCAAGGTGATCGTTGCCTCGGGCCATGGCGCGCGCGAATCCGCGTTGCAGGCGATCGCCAAGGGGGCTTACGATTTCTACCAGAAGCCGGTCGATATCGAGGCACTGGGGCTGATCGTCCGCCGGGCGCTCCAGCTGCATCGGATCGAGACCGAGAACCGCCAGCTTGCGACCAAGTCCGGCGACGGGCACCGGGTGCTGGGCCGTCTGATCACCGCCGCGCCGGAAATGGTCAAGGTTGCCCGCACCATCGAGCGAGTGGCCAATACCAATGTCTCGGTGATGCTGCTGGGGGCCAGCGGGACCGGCAAGGAATTGCTCGCCCGCGGCCTGCACGAGGCAAGCGACCGCCGCGACGGTGCATTCGTGGCGATCAACTGCGCCGCGATTCCCGAAAATCTGCTCGAAAGCGAGCTGTTCGGGCACGAGAAGGGCGCTTTCACCGGTGCGGTCAAGACCACCGAGGGCAAGATCGAGATGGCCGCCGGAGGCACGCTGTTCCTCGACGAGGTTGGCGACATTCCGCTGCCGCTGCAGGTCAAGCTGCTGCGGTTCTTGCAGGAACGGGTGATCGAGCGGATCGGTTCGCGCAAGTCGATCGCGGTCGACACCCGGATCGTCTGCGCGACTCATCAGGATCTTGAGGCGATGATCGCGGCCGGCAGTTTCCGCGAGGACCTGTTCTATCGCCTCGCTGAAATCGTCGTGAAGATCCCCAGCCTGGCCGAGCGGCCCGGCGATGCGGCGCTGCTGGCCAAGGCCTTCATGGCGCGGTTTGCCAAGGAAATGAACCCGGCGGTCAAGGGCTTTGCCCCCGATGCACTGGCCGCGATCGATGCCTGGCCCTGGCCGGGCAATGTCCGCGAGCTGGAAAACCGGGTGAAGCGGGCGGTGATCATGTCGGACAGCAAGCTGATCGGTGCCGCCGACCTCGATCTTGCCGCGCCAAGCGAGGAAGGTGCCCAGTTGCTGAACCTCAAATGTGCCCGCGAGCTGGCCGACCGCAAGGTAATCCGCCATGCTCTGGCCCGCAGCGAAGGCAACATCTCGAACACCGCCAAGCTGCTCGGGATCAGTCGTCCGACGCTGTACGACTTGCTCAAGCAGTACGATCTTCACGCCTGACGCGATGCGGCGGCTTGTCCTCCCTCTGGCGTTGGTCCTTCTGACTACGCCGTTGCTGGCGATGCCGGAAGGCGCGCTGGAAAGCCGGGACAAGGCCCGCGCTGCGCTGGTCCGGGGCGACGGTATCGCGGCCGAGGCCGATCTGCAGCGCGCTGTGGCCGCGGGTGCGACCCGGCCCGAGATCGCGGTCGACATGGGTGAGGCGCTGCTTCAGCAGGGCGAACGCGGCAAGGCCCGCGAATGGCTGGGCCCGGGACAGTACGATCCTGCCGAGGCCGCGCGGGGGTGGCGGCTGCTCGGGCTGATCGAGCGGCTCGACGGCAACCTTCCCGCCGCGGGCAAGGCGCTGGACAAGGCCCTGGCAATCGCGCCGAAGGACCCGCTGCTGTGGGTCGAAATTGGCCGTCTGCGCTATCGTGGCGGTGAGCAGCTGCAGGCGATCGACGCGGCTGACCGGGCCTTGGCTGCCGGGCCGGACAACCCGCGCGCCCTCGAATTCAAGGCTCAGCTGCTGCGCGATTCGGCTGGCGATGCTGCGGCGCTGCCGCTGTTCGAACAGGCGCTGGAAGCGGCGCCGAACGACCTTGCGCTGCTGGGCGGCTATGCCGCGTCGCTGGGCGAGCTGGGCCGCGCCAGCGAGATGCTGGCGGTGACCCGCAAGATGCTGGCGCTCGACCCAGGATCGGCGCAGGCGCTCTACCTTCAGGCCGCCATGGCGGCGCGGGCCGGTGAGGTCGAACTGGCGCGGGCGATGCTCAATCGGTCCGGCGACCAGCTGGCCGGGGTTCCGGCAGCGGTCCTGCTGCAGGGCGCGCTCGAACTCGAAGCGGGCAATGCCAATGTCGCAGCGCAGGCGCTGGGCCCGCTGGCCGACAGCCAGCCGGCCAACGCGCGGGTCCAGGCGCTGCTGGCGCGCGCGCTTTACGAATCCGGTGACTATCAGCAACTTTTCGCCCGCTACGGCTCGATCGCCACGCGCGCTGACGCGTCGCCCTATTTGCTCGCAATGCTGGGCCGTTCGCTGGAAGAACAGGGCGACCGTGCCGCCGCAGCGCAGTACCTCGATCGCGCAGCCGCCGCGAACGGGCTGGAGGTCTTGCCGCAATTTGAGCCCGATCCGCCGGGCGTGCTGGCCCCGCGCTGGGCGGAAGCGCAGGGCAGCACCGGACTGAGCGCGGTCTATGTCCGGAGCCTGCTCAACGCCGGAGACGTGGTCGGAGCACGCCGGGTGGCAGCGCGACTGCTCGAATTGCATCCCGGCTCGGCCGAAGCGCTTGGGCTGATGGGCGACGTCGAACTGCTGGCGAACCAGCCGCAGGCCGCACTCAAGAATTTCGAAACGGCCGCACGGATCCGATTTACCGACCGGCTGGCGCTGCGTTCGGCGATAGCATTCGAGAAGGCGGGGATGGCGGACAAACTGCCGCAACTGGTGGCACGCTATCTCGGGATCTACCCGGGCAGCCGCCTGATGACGCATGTCGCGGCCAACCAGGCCTTAGACCGGCAGGACTGGGGCAATGCCCGGCTGCTGCTGGAAAACCTGCGGCTGCGCGGCGGGGACTGCGATGCCCGTCTGCTGGCCACGCTGGCCCTTGCCCAATTGCGCGGCGGCGATCTGCAGGCGGCGTTGCTGACATCGCAGCGCGCCTGGCAGCTCGCCCCGGCCGGTGGCTACAGCGCTGCTGTTCGCGCGCTGGTGCTGGCCCACGCCGCAGACAGCGCTACGGCGGCCCGGCAGCTGATTGCCCAGGCCCGCAAGACCGGCGGCGATCCGCGCCTGCTGGATGAAGCCAGCCGCAAATTGCGCTGACTCCTCTCGACAAGCCGCGCCGTGCCCCCCTAAAGGCAATTTCATCGCGCGATTAAATTTTGTCGGGAGCAGGATATGGCCGGGGTTCTTCAAGGTGTGACCGTCATCGAACTCGCCGGGATCGGCCCGGGCCCGTTCTGCGGGATGATGCTGGCCGATCACGGCGCGCGGGTGATCCGGGTCGAACGACCGGGAACCAGTGGCCGGTTCGGTGATGGCGGCAACCGCGATATCCTCAACCGCAATCGTGAGCGGATCGAGCTTGACCTCAAGGACCCCACGGCGATTGCGCAGCTCAAGGATCTGGTCAAAGACGCCGATGCCTTGATCGAAGGCTATCGCCCGGGCGTGATCGAACGGATGGGGATCGGCCCCGATGTGCTGCTGGCGCTCAATCCCAAGCTGGTGATCGGGCGGATGACCGGCTGGGGACAGGAAGGGCCGATGGCGCCGCTGGCCGGGCACGATATCAACTACATCGCGCTGTCGGGTGCGCTCCATTCTTACGGCCGCAAGGGCGAAAAGCCGAGCTTCCCGGTCAACGCAGTAGGCGATTTCGGCGGCGGCGGGATGATGCTCGCCTTCGGGGTGGTCGCGGCGGTGCTGCACGCGCGCTCGGGCGGGACGGGCCAGGTGGTCGATTGCGCGATGGTCGATGGCGCGGCGATCCTCTCGGCGATGACCTACACCTTCCTTGGCAACGGCCAGTGGCGCGACGAGCGCGGAGTCAACCTGCTCGACAGCGGCACGCACTTCTACGACACTTACGAAACCAGCGACGGCAAATGGATTTCCCTGGGTTCGATCGAACCGCAGTTCTACGCACTGCTGATGGAAAAGACCGGTCTCGCTGGCGATCCCGACTTTGCCCAGCAGATGAACCCGGCGCAGTGGGATGGCCTCAAGGAGCGCATGACCGCGCTGATCCTGACCAAGACCCGCGACGAATGGTGCGCGATCATGGACGGGACCGACATCTGCTTCGCCCCGGTGCTGAGCCTCAAAGAAGCGCCAAACCATGCCCATAACCTGGCGCGCGGGACGTTCGTGGAGGACGGCGGGATGATCCAGCCCGCGCCCGCGCCGCGCTTTTCGGCAACCCCGGCTCCGGCACCCAAGCTGGCGGGTAAGGGATAGCCTCGATATCCCAAGCCCGTCTATCCTGAGCTTGTCGAAGGATCGTACTTGTTCTTGAGGTTGCGTTTGGGGCACGAACAAAAGTGCAGCGCTTCGACAAGCTCAGGGTGAACGGGGTAGGGGTAAGCGCTGTGTTTTCGAGAATCGACCCGATGGTCCGCCTGCTGGCGCTGGCAATTGCGCTGGCGCTGGTCTTGCCGGTCCAGGGCGGCGCGCGCGAGATCGCGCAGTTCGCTGCCAATGCTGCGGTGTTCCTGCTGTTCTTCCTCAACGGCGTGCGCCTGCCCCGGCACGAGGTGGCGGCTGGCCTGGGCAACCACCGGCTGCTCTGGCCGTTGGTGGCGTGGTGCTTTGGCGGCATGGCCCTGGCGGGCTGGGGGCTGTGGCAGGCGGGGCAAGGTTGGATGCCGTCGCTGATCGCGCTGGGGTTCCTGTACCTCGGCTGCCTGCCGTCGACGGTTCAGTCGGCCACGGCCTATTCCTCGCTGGCGGGCGGAAATGTGGCGAGTTCGGTGGTTGCCGCCGCGCTGCTCAATCTGCTCGGTGTGTTCATCACCGCACCGCTGTTTTCGCTGCTCGGTGGCGGGCAGGGGGCAGCGTTCCATGGCGACGGCTTGCTTAAGGTGGTGATGATCCTGCTGGTGCCGTTCATGCTCGGCCAGGTGATGCAAAGGCGGCTCTCGGGCTGGGTCAAGGACAACAAGCAATTGACCACCTGGTTCGATCGCGGCTCGATCGCGATCGCGGTTTACGTGGCCTTTTCGGGCGCGGTCGAGCAGCGCTTCTGGGACAGGGTCGAGCCGGCCGGGTGGGCCTGGCTGCTTGGCGGTGTCGCGCTGTTCCTGGTTGTCGGCCACGCCGGAGCCTGGCTGCTGGGCGGGGCGCTCAGGCTCGATCGGCCCAACCGGGTTTCGATGCTGTTTGCAGGCGCGCAGAAGAGCATTGCGATGGGCGCGCCGCTCGCTTCGGTGCTGTTCGCGCCCGCCGTGGCCGGGGTCGTGCTGCTGCCGATCCTGCTCTATCATCTGGCGCAGCTGGTGCTGGCCGCGCCGCTCGCCGCGCGGCTCAGTCGGACCTGACCGCCGCTTCGAGTTCGGCATCGGGATTGCGCCGGTTGTGGCGGATCGACCACCACAGCGACAGCCCGATCAGGACTGCGCCGATCAACCCGGTGATCGTCTCTGAGATTTCGAACCGGGCCGACAGCAGCATGATCCCGCCCAGCGCGATGATCGCCCAGAACGCTCCGTGTTCGAGATAGCGGTATTCGGCGAGGGTGCCGGCCTTGACCAGATGGATCGTCATCGACCGCACGAACATCGCCCCGATCGACAGGCCCAGCGCGATCACCACCATGTTGTTGGACAGTGCGAACGCCCCGATCACCCCGTCAAAACTGAACGAGGCATCAAGCACGTTGAGGTAGAGAAACCCGCCGAGGCCCGAGCGGATCACCGCGCCGCCCGCTGCCATCGCCTCGTCGCGCATCTCGAGGATCGTGCTGATCGCCTCGACCGCGATGAAGCAGACCAGGCCGAGCGTGCCCGAAACTATGAAAGTCAGCGCTTCTTCCGGCGGGAGCATCCGCGAAATCAGGTAAAGCACCACCAGCAGCAGCGCGATTTCGGCAGCCTTGATGTTGGAGACCACGCTCAGCTTCTTTTCGATCCAGCGCAGCCAATGGACGTCCTTCTCGCCATCGAAAAAGAACGACAGCCCGACCATTGCCAGAAACGCGCCGCCGAACCCGGCAATGGCGACGTGGGCACTCGAAACGATCGCCTCGTACTGGGCCGGATTGTTGAGCGAGAGGTTGAGCGCTTCGATCGGGCCGAGCCCGGCGGCAATCGCGACGATTGCCAGCGGAAACACGATCCGCATCCCGAACACCGCGATCACCATGCCCCAGGTCAGGAACCGCTTCTGCCAGACCTCGTCCATGTCCTTGAGCACGGCGGCATTGACCACCGCGTTGTCGAACGACAGCGAGACTTCGAGGATGGCGAGGACGAGGATGATCCACAGCATCGAGGCGGTTGCGGCGGCGTTGCCGGTCTGCGACCAGCCGTACCACACGCCCAGCGCGAGGCAGACGATCGTGAACAGGATCGAACCCTTGTAGAACTTCATCAGCATGAATTTGCCCTGTTGATTGCTTGATCGGTGCGCACCGGACGGGCGCTATTTCGGCTGGTAGGTCTGTTCGATGCCGGGGAACGACCGGGCCCGGACTTCGGTTGCATAGCGCTCCGCCGCGCCGGAAATTGTCGTCGCGATATCCTCATAGCGCTTCACGAAGCGCGGCACGCGGTCGAACATCCCGAGCATGTCTTCGGTCACCAGCACCTGACCGTCGCACTGGGCCGAAGCACCGATCCCGATGGTCGGGCAGGCGACTGCCTTTGTCACCGCGATCGCGATCGGTTCGACCACGCCTTCGACGACCACGGCGAAGGCCCCCGCTTCGTCGAGCGCCTTGGCATCGGCGACGATCTTGTCCGCCTCGGCCTGGCTCCGTCCGCGCGCGTTGTAGCCGCCCAGCACGTTGACCGCCTGCGGGGTCAGCCCGACGTGACCCATTACCGGAATGCCGCGTGCTGTCAGGAAGGCGACCGTTTCGGCCATCGCCGCGCCGCCTTCCAGCTTGACCGCTGCGCAGCCAGTTTCCTTGAGCAGGCGCGCGGCGCTTTCAAACGCCTGCTGCGGCGAGGCTTCGTAGGCACCGAACGGCATGTCGACCACCACGGCGGCGTGGTACGACCCGCGCACAACCGCCGCACCGTGGTTGGCCATCATGTCGAGCGTGACCGGGACCGAGCTGGGCAGGCCGTAGATCACCTGACCGAGAGAATCCCCGACCAACAGCAGATCGCAGTGCGCGTCGAGCAGCTGCGCCTGGCGCGCGGTATAGGCGGTCAGCATCACGACCGGCTCGGCCGTGACCCCGCCGGTCTTGCGCTGGCGGATCGCGGGGATCGTCAGCCGCTTCATCGGCGCGGGCGTGGGATTGGCGCGGCTGGTCGCGGTGTCGAGCTGGAAAGTCGTGGACATGGGGGGCCTTTAGCCGCTCCGCACAATCTGGGGAAGGCTTGGCAGTTAGCCCTTGCCAAGCCCGGACGCGCCGCTAGCTTCCGGCCCAGTCAAATTGCCGCCCGAAGCACGGCTGCCGGGCGAATAATAGTTAGGGGAACCGCATGTTCGGTCGCGTTAAATCGCTGGATGCCATCCTGGCAACCGCAGAAAAGAAATCGCTACATCGCTCGTTAGGTGCCTTCCAGCTGACCATGCTGGGGGTCGGGGCGATCATCGGTACCGGGATTTTCGTGCTGACCGCCGAAGCCGCGCAAAAGGCCGGGCCGGGCATGATGATCAGCTTCATCATCGCCGGGTTCGTCTGCGCGGTGGCGGCGCTGTGCTATGCCGAAATGAGCTCGATGGTCCCGGTTTCGGGATCGGCCTACACTTACAGCTATGCCGTGATGGGCGAGATAGATCGGAAGAGCACACGTCTGAACTC
>CALCQB010000234.1 GCA_937897535.1 uncultured Novosphingobium sp.
CCCTTGAGCTCGTCGATCAGCTCCTCGATCTGCGCGGTGGCGATCGGGTCGAGCGCCGAACACGGCTCGTCCATCAGGATCACTTCGGGGCTGACCGCGATCGCCCGGGCGATGCACAACCGCTGCTGTTGCCCGCCCGACAGGGCGGTGCCGGGATCGGCCAGCCGGTCCTTGACCTCGTCCCACAGGCCGGCCCGGCGCAGCGATTTTTCGACGATCGCGTCCATCTCGGCCTTGCCGTTGGCGAGGCCGTGGATCCGCGGGCCATAGGCGACGTTCTCATAAATCGACTTCGGAAACGGGTTGGGCTTCTGGAACACCATCCCGACCCGCGCGCGGAGCTGGACCACGTCCATTTCCGGGCCGTAGATATCTTCGCCATCGAGTTTGATCGCGCCTTCGACGCGGCAGCCCGGAATGGTGTCGTTCATCCGGTTGAGCGCGCGCAGGAAGGTCGACTTCCCGCAGCCCGACGGGCCGATGAAGGCGGTGACATAGTCATTCGGGATGTCGATCGAGACATCGTCGATTGCCTGCTTCGCCCCGTAGAACACGTTGACGTTGCTGGCGGTGATGCGGTTGGTTTCGGTCATGGGGTTACCAGCGGGTCTCGAACTTGGCGCGAAGATAGATCGCGAGCCCGTTCATGGCGAGGAGGAAGACCAGCAGCGCAATGATCGCTGCCGAGGTGTTCTGGACGAAGGCGCGGTCGATCTCGCCCGACCACAGGAAGATCTGCATCGGCAGGACCGTTGCGCTGTCGGTAATTCCGCTCGGCGGGGCTGAAGCGAACAACCGCATGCCGATGATCAGCAATGGCGCGGTTTCACCCAGCGCGCGGGCCATGCCGATGATCGTTCCGGTCAGGATCCCGGGTAGCGCCAGCGGCAGGACGTGGTGGAACGTCGCCTGGACCGGGCTCGCCCCGACCGCCAGCGCGGCGTCGCGGATCGAGGGCGGAACCGCCTGGACCGCGTTGCGCGCGGCAATCACGATCACCGGCATGGTCATCAGCGCGAGGGTAATCCCGCCAACCAGCGGTGAAGAACGCGGCAGACCGAAGAACTGGATGAAGATCGCCAGCCCCAGCAGGCCAAAAATGATCGAGGGGACGGCGGCGAGGTTGTTGATCGAGACCTCGATCCATTCGACCCAGCGCGCCCGCGGGGCGAACTCCTCCAGCCAGATCGCGGCGAGCACGCCGAGCGGGAACGACAGCGCCAGCGTCACCCCCATGGTCAGCAGCGAGCCCTTGAACGCGCCCCAGATCCCGGCGGTGGCGGCATCGGTCGAATCCGATCCGGTCAGGAACGACCAGTCGATCCCGCCCAGACCATTGAGCAGCATGGTGATCAGCAGGAACGCAAGGAACGCCAGCGACAGGGCGACCGCAGCCATGCCGAGCAGGCGAAAGCGCCGCTCGGCGGCATAGCGCGCGGCCAGCCGTTTGGACATTTCGGGCGATTGCCACTGAGAGGACGGTTTACTCATAAGCTTCCCGGAACCGTTTGACGACGCGCAGCGCGACGATGTTGAGCACCAGGGTAACCCCGAACAGCACCAGCCCGAGGGCAAAGGCCGACAGGGTCGAAGGATGCGCGAAATCGCCGTCGCCGGTCAGCAGCCGGGCGATCTGGTAGGTCACCGTGGTCATCGAATCGAACGGATTGGCCGAAAGCCGGGCGGCGGCACCGGCGGCCATGTAGACGATCATCGTTTCGCCGATCGCGCGGCTGATCGCCAGCATCACCCCGGCGACGATCCCCGGCAGCGCGGCCGGGATCAGCACCTTGCGGATCGTCTCACTCTTGGTCGCGCCCATCGCCAGGCTGCCGTCGCGCATCGCCTGCGGGACCGCCGCGATCGAATCGTCGGCCATCGACGAGACGAACGGGATGATCATCACCCCCATCACCAGCCCGGCGGCCAGCGCAGACTCGGTGGTCGGGTTGGCGACGCCGATGGCGGCGGCGAAATCGCGCACCAATGGCGCGACGGTGAGTGCGGCGAAATAGCCATAGACCACGGTCGGCACCCCGGCGAGAATCTCGAGGCAGGGTTTGGCCCAGCGCCGCAAGCTGGTCGAGGCATATTGCGTGAGGTAGATCGCGCTCATCAGCCCCAGCGGCACTGCCACGATCATCGCGATGATCGCGCCGATGAACAGGGTACCCCAGAACAGCGGCACCGCGCCCAGCTTCTTGCCGATCTCGGGAGTGATCGGGGCGAACGGATCGGGGTTCCAGTTGGTCCCGAACAGGAAATCGATCGGGCTGACGAAAGTGAAGAACCGGAACGCCTCGAACACCAAGGACCCGATGATGCCGACCGTGGTAACGATCGCCACGCTCGATGCGGCGAGCAGCAGCCCCAGCACCGCGCGTTCGACCCGGGTCCGGGCCGAAAAGTCCCTGGTCACGCGGGTATAGCCATAGGCCCCGCCGGCCAGCGCCAGCACCAGGGTCAGTGCCGCGCCGAGCCAGCCGAACCGGGCCATGATCTCACCGACCGGGGCGGAAAGCGCCGCGGCTTCGGGACGGAATGCCATACCGCCATTGCGCGCCGCGTTCATCGCCTCGCTGATGATCGCATCGCGCTCCATGTCCATCGCCGGCAGCTGCTGCGCGGCGGGATCGGCCAGGATCGCGGCGTGGATCAGTCCGGGGGCGATCGCATTCCACACTGCCCAGCCGAGCAGCGCCGGAACCAGCACCCACAGGGCCATGTGCCAGCCGTGATAGTTCGGCATCGCGCGGAGCGAGCCGCGCCCGGTATAAAGCGCTTGCGCCCGGCCGCGCGCGGCGAACCACGCCGCGCCGCCGAGCGCAATCAGAACCAACAGGACGAGTCCGGGGGACATCTGCCTTACTTGAGCGTCGAAGCGTCCATCGCCACCGGATTGGCGGCGAGCACCGCGTTCTTGGCGCGCACGTCGTCAGGGGCAATCACCATGCCCTTGGACTTGAGCAGGCCATCCGGACCCCAGACCTTGGCCCAGGCCGCGACATAGTCCTTCAGGCCGGGAACCGCGCTGAGGTGCGCCATCTTGACGTAGATATAGAGCGGACGGGCACCGGGATAGCTGAAGTCCGAGATCGTCGCGTAGGTCGGCGCGATCCCGTCGATGGTGATGCCCTTCAGCTTGTCCATGTTCTCTTCGAGGAACGAATAGCCGAAGATCCCGATCGCATTGGGGTTCTCGGCCAGCTTCTGGACGATCAGGTTGTCTTCTTCGCCCGA
>CALCQB010000235.1 GCA_937897535.1 uncultured Novosphingobium sp.
AGGCGCCGAAGAACGAGAAGCCGCGCACGACCTTCGACTTCGGCACCGCGAGCATCGCGGTGGTCAGCGGATAGGTCACCTGGTCCTCGACGACCTGCGGCGCCTGTCCCGGGTATTCGGTGTAGACGATCACCTGCACATCGGACAGGTCCGGCAGCGCATCGACCGGCGTGGTTCGCACAGCGCCAATACCGACGACCGTCAGGACGAGCGCCGCGACCACGATCAGCCCGCGCGCCTTGACCGAGGCGCGAATTATCCATTCGATCATTGTGCGGCCCCCAGCTTGCGGGCGGGAATGCCGGTCAGGCTGGCCTCGGAATCGAGCAGGAATTGCCCCGAGGCGACGACCTTTTCGCCTGCGGCCAGTCCTGCGAGTACCTCAGTCTGTCCGCCCCCTTCGCGCCCGGTGCGGACTTCGGCAGGCTGATAGCGGCCATTGCCGGTTGCGAGCATGACGATCGTGCGCGTCCCGGTGCGGATCACGGCTTCGCTCGGAACCAACAGGACCGAGTTTCCGGCGGCACCGAGCGCGACTTGCGCAAACATGCCGGGACGGAGCCGTCCGCCGCGATTGGCGAGCTCGATCCGCACGGTGATTGTGCGGCTATCGGACTGAGCGGTCGGCAGGATCGCGATGATCCGCCCGCCGAAAGTCTGGCCGGGAAAGGCGGTGAGAGTCGCGCTTGCGCTTTGGCCGACACGGACGCTTCCCGCCTGGGCTTCGGGAACAGCGGCATTGAGCCAGACCGTGCCAATACCGGCCACTTGAGCCAGCGTCTGGCCCTGGGCCAAGGTCATACCGGACCGGACATCGAGAGTTTGAATTACTCCCGAGATCGGCGAAGTGATCGTAATCGTTCCGTTGGTCCGCCCCGAGCGTTCGATGCTGGCGATCACGCCGTCGGACATGCCCAGCAGTTTGAGCCGCTGGCGTGCAGCCGCAGTGAGATCGGGCCTGCCGAGCCGCCTGACCGCGAGGAATTCGGTCTGCGCTCCGCTCCATTCGGGTAATTGCACATCGGCTATCGGCGCACCAGCGCGCACAACATCGCCGGGCGCGCGCGCATAGACACGGGCAACAAACCCACCGGAGCGCGCCTGGATGATCGCCACATCACGCTGGTTGAAGTCGATGCTGCCGGTGACACTGAGCGTGGCCGCGAGGCTCCCCATTTCTGCCGGGACAATGCGAATACCGAGATCTTGCATGGCCGCCGGATCGATCGTTACTCCCGGTGCACTGCCCGCAGCGGTGTCTCCGTCGGCATATTTGGGCTGGGTCTTCATCCCCATCGAGGACAGTGCGCCCGGATTGTCGTAGTGCTCCTGCGGCACCATCGGATCATACCAGTAGAGGATTTTCCGTTCGGATTGCCCTGAACCGGCCGCGGTGGCGGATTCGCCGCGCTGCCCTAGCCAATATCCGCCGCCACCCGCGACAAGCACTGCCGCCAGTATTCCAGCGCGCCAGCGCACTGCCGTTGCCCGATCCATGCTCATGGCCGCATCCCCCCATATGTGTAGTTGATCCGGATCGCATCGCGCGCGACGTCGGCCTCACGCGACAAGGCATCGACTTCGGCTTCGGCCAGCGCCAGTGTCGAGAGCAGAGCGCTGCCAAGATCGAGCTTGCCCGCCGCATAGCTCGCCATGTCGAGTTCGGCCCGGCGCTTGGCCAGCGGTACGAGTGTTTGCCGCGCATTCATCAGCCGCTGCATGTGCATCGCATGATCGGCAAGGTCGGCATCGAGTTCGGCCAGAATATCGCGTTCCCCGGCCTCGCGGGTAAACCCGGCACGGCGCGCGTCACTCTCGCGCGCGGCAATCAGGGGATCCTGTCGCCGTTTGCCAAAGAACGGCAGGTCGATGGTGACCGAAACCGAAACCATATCGCCATAGGCAGGATCGCGGCGACCGTAGGATGTGCTGACTCGCAAGTCGGGACGCTTGTCAGCCTGAGCCAGAGTGACATCGGCGTCGGCTGTCCTGACCCGGGCATCAAGTGCCTGCAGGCGCGGTAGCGAGGCGACATGTGCGCGCAAAGCTGGGCCATCGACGTCCAGGACAGGGGCATCGCCGAGGACATCGACATCGGGATCGCCGGTCAACCGGGCAAGACGGGTCCGAGCTTTCGTAACCTCGGCCTGGAGCTCGGTCCGCCGATCAGCGATTGCCGCCCGCAGCTGCTCGGGCTCAAGTGCCTGGCTGGGCCGGGCCGAGCCTGAAGCGAGCCGCGCCGTGACGGTAGCTTGCAAATCGATCAGACTGTCGTTGAGCAGGTCAAGAGATCGGAAGAGCACACGTC
>CALCQB010000236.1 GCA_937897535.1 uncultured Novosphingobium sp.
AGGTACATCCGGCTGGAATCGCCGTGCCAGCCATCGAGCAGCGGGGTCACGTCGATGTTGACGATATCCCCGTCCTTCAGCGCCTTGTCGCCGGGAATGCCGTGGCAGACGACGTGATTGATCGAGATGCAGCACGAATGCTGATAGCCGCGATAGCCCAGCGTTGCCGGGACCGCGCCGTTGTCGAGCGTGAACTGGCGGACGAAATCGTCAAGCACGCCGGTGGTCACCCCCGGCTGGACCAGCGGGACCAGCGCATCGAGCGTTTCGGCGGCGAGCCGTCCGGCCTTGCGCATCCCGGCAAAGCCATCGGGGCCATGGAGCTTGATCGTGCCGTCGCGCAGGACGGTCTCGGTTCCGGTAACGGTCTGATACTGATTCATGACCGCGCATATAGTCACAAACCGCGCAAATGGCTATTGCCGCCCGCATGAGTGACAAAAATGCCCTGATCCAGCCCGACCGCGGCCAGAAAGCCGTACCGATCCACCTGATCGACAAGACCGGGCTCGATGCCTTCGCCAAGGCGCTGTCCGCCCCGCAGCGTGCCGCGCTGGTGGCGCAGAAGTTCGAGGGCGACGGCTATTCCTATGCGATCGTGCCCGATGGTGATGCTTGGTTCGTGGTCGCGGGCGTGGCCAACACCGAAAGCCTGTCGAGCTGGTGCCTGGCCAAACTGGCCGAGGTCCTGCCAGCCGGAACCTATCGCCGCGCCGGCGGCGAACCGGGCCCGGCGCTGCACGGCTGGGTGACCGGACAGTACCGCTTCGATCGCTACCTGTCCAAACCGGGCGAGGAAGGCCCGCGCATCTTGCTGACCAAGGACGTTGCCGCAATCGAACCGGCGCTGGGCGAAGCGGCGGCGGTCGCGCTGGTCCGCGATCTGGTCAACACTCCGGCCGAAGACATGGGTCCGGCCCAGCTCGAGCAGGAGGCGCACACGATCGCCAAGGCCCACCGCGCCGAATTCAAGGTGACCAGCGGCGACGCGCTCGAACGCGGCTTTCCGATGGTCCACGGGGTCGGCCGGGCGGCGGCGCGCAGCCACGCGCCGCGGATGATCGAACTGCACTGGGGCGATCCGGCGCACCCGAAGATCGCGCTGGTCGGCAAGGGCGTCTGCTTCGATTCGGGCGGGCTCGATATCAAGCCCAGCTCGGGCATGCTGCTGATGAAGAAGGACATGGGCGGTGCCGCCCACGCGCTGGCGCTGGCGCAGCTGGTGATGCAGGCCGGGCTCAAGGTCCGGTTGCACCTGCTGATCCCGGCGGTCGAGAACGCAATTTCGGGCAATGCCTTCCGTCCCGGCGACGTACTGCGCAGCCGCGCCGGGATCAGTGTCGAGATCGGCAATACCGACGCCGAAGGCCGGCTGGTGCTGGGCGATGCGCTGACCCGCGCGGGCGAGGAAGAGCCCGAGCTGGTGATCGATTTCGCGACCCTGACCGGGGCGGCGCGCGTCGCGCTCGGCCCCGATCTTCCCGCATTGATGACCCGCCGCGACGAAACCGCCGCGGAACTGCTGGCCGCCGGTGAAGCCGCTGACGATCGCTGCTGGCGCCTGCCGCTGTTCGACGGCTACCGCGAATACCTCAAAAGCGACATCGCCGACCTCAACAACTCCGGCACGAACGGCTATGCCGGGGCCTCGGTCGCGGGGCTGTTCCTCGACCGGTTCGTGCCCGAAGGGACCGACTGGGCCCACTTCGACACCTTCGCCTGGCGCCCCGCCGCCAAGCCCGGCCGGCCCAAGGGCGGTGACGCGCTGGGGCTGCGCGCGGCCTGGGGGTTGTTAAAGGGACGGTATGGATAGCTTGCTAGAGGGGCCAAGCGGCGCTAATCGCCCGCTCTTCATGTTCGGGGGAAGCTCCACCTTGACTGCCAGTGCCATTCCGACCGGGCAATTGACCCTTTCCGGACCAGCCGAAAAGCTGGACGCGGCGCATTGGCCGGTGCGCGGCGACCTCGCCCATATCCGTCTGGCCGGGCGCTGCTTCGTGCCGCACTACGCCGTGCCGATGGAGCGTCAGGTGGTGCCGTGCGGGGCCAAGCTCTATGCGCTGAACAGCAAGGACGCCGAAGTGCGCGAAGTGCTGGGCGGTGGCGCGCTGTTCAACGTGCTTGACGTAACCGGCGGCTGGGCCTGGGGCCAGGTCGGCGACGACGGCTTTGTCGGCTATCTGCCGGTCGAGGCGCTGGAACAGCGACGAAGCTGAGTCTGACGCAAACTCACTAACCCTTCCCCGTTGGGGAAGGGTTGGGATGGGGTTCTACGCTCATGCCGAGCCCCCACCCCCAACCCATCCCCGCTGGGGAGTGGAGTCCGAAGCACCGAGGCTAAACCATGACCCACACAGTTTTCATCGACGGCGCGGCCGGCACCACCGGGCTCGAAATTGTCGAGCGGCTGGCTCCGCGCGCCGAGTTCAAGCTGCTGGTCCTCGACGAGCAGCAGCGCAAATCGG
>CALCQB010000237.1 GCA_937897535.1 uncultured Novosphingobium sp.
GCAGCGGTCGGCGCTGTTGGGGCGAGGATCACGTCGCACTCGGTAAAGGCGTTCTTGAAATCGTGGCTGATCAGCGTGCGGACCTTCTGCGCCTGGGTGTAATAGGCGTCATAGAAACCGGCCGAGAGCACGTAGGTACCGATCAGGATCCGGCGCTTGACCTCGGCCCCGAACCCGGCGGCGCGGGTGGCGGCGTACATGTCCTGCAGGCCTGCTCCGCTCGGCAGGTCGCGCAGGCCATAGCGGACCCCGTCATAGCGGGCGAGGTTCGACGAGGCTTCGGCGGGCGCAATGATGTAATAGGCCGGCAGCGCGTATTTGGTGTGCGGCAGGCTGATCTCGACAATCTCGGCTCCGGCATCGCGGAGCCATTCGATCCCGCGGTCCCAGCTGGCGGCGACATCGGCGTCCATCCCGTCCATCCGGTATTCGCGCGGAATGCCGACCTTCTTGCCCTTGAGATCGGGATTGAGCCCGGCTTCCCAGGCGGGAACGGCCAGGTTCAGGCTGGTCGAATCCTTGGGATCGAACCCGGCCATCGCCTCCAGCATGATCGCGCAGTCGCGCACGTCGCGGGCCATCGGTCCGGCCTGGTCGAGGCTGGAGGCGAAGGCGACGATACCCCAACGCGAGCAGCGCCCGTAAGTCGGCTTGATCCCGGAGATGCCGGTGAAGGCCGCGGGCTGGCGGATCGAGCCGCCGGTATCGGTGCCGGTCGCGGCCGGCGCGAGCCGCGCGGCGACCGCGGTGCTGCTGCCGCCCGAGCTGCCGCCCGGGGCGATCGCCGCGTTGCCGCCGTCGTTGCGCTGCCACGGGCTGATCACGTTGCCGAAGTACGAAGTCTCGTTCGACGAGCCCATCGCGAACTGATCGAGGTTGAGCTTGCCCAGCATCCCCGCCCCGGCATCCCACAGCTTCTGGCTGACGGTGCTTTCGTATTCGGGGACGAAGCCTTCGAGGATATGGCTTGCCGCGGTGGTCTGGACGCCGCGGGTGGCGAACAGGTCCTTCATCCCGATCGGCACGCCGCCCATCTTGCCCAGCGGCTCACCCTTGGCGCGGCGCGCGTCGGTGGCCTTCGCGGCTGCGACGGCGGCGTCGGGCGTGGCGACGATGAAGGCATTGAGCGCGGCGGCGGCCGCGACATTGGCGTTGAACGCCTCGGCCACTTCGACCGCAGAGAATTCCCCGCCGGCCACGCCATCGCGGATCGCGGCGACGCCGAGTTCGGTAAGAGCGCTTGTAGAAGCCGGCATTATTCGATCACCTTGGGCACGCCGAAAAAGCCGTGCTCGGCCGACGGGGCATTGGCCAGCACGGCATCGCGCACCCCGCCGCCGGTCAGCGGATCGGCCCCGATCACGTCATCACGCAGGCGCTGGTGGTTTTCGATCACCGCGGTCATCGGCTCGATCCCGGTGACATCGACTTCGCCGAGCTGTTCGACCCAGGCGAGAATCCCGTTGAGTTCGGGGACCATCGCTTCCAGCTCGGCCGCGCTGACCTTGATGCGGGCCAGCGCGGCGATCTTGGCCACCGTGGCAGTATCGACCGACATTGTCTCAATTCACCTCGATTGAATTACTCAGGCTTGGCCGGGGCGTCCTTGGGAGCGCCAGCTTCGGGCATGCCGCCCGGAGGAGCTCCCTTGCCGCTCTTGCCGCCCTTGTCGCCTTCGGCGGCGGCGGCTTGCATCGCCTTCATCTGTTCGGCCTGCATTTCGGCCTCGGCTGAGGCGCGGGTCTGGACCTTGACCAGGTCGATGTCGAAATTGAGGTCGGTGTTGGGGGCGATGCCCGGTGCGCCTTCCTTGCCATAGGCCAGTTCCGACGGGATCACGACCTTGTACTTGCCGCCCGGCTGCATCTGCTTGAGCGCCTCGACAAAGCCCGGGATGATCCCCTGCATCGGCAGCTTGGCGCCCTGCGCCTCGTCGAACACCTTGCCGTCGGGCAGGGTGCCCTTGTAGTTGATCGTGACGACGTCTTCCTCGGTCGGCGAGGCCCCGGCCCCGACCTTGACCACATCGACATCGACCCCCGGCGGCAGGCTTGACCAGACGACCGCACCGGCGGCGAGCGCGGCGGCGGCAACGCCCAGCCACAGCTTGGTCAGCGCGCCCTTGGCAATCGGCTGGAGCGGTACGCGAGTAATTTCGGTCATTCTGGTTCCCTGTCTGGAAGATAAGCAAAAGGGCGCGGAAGTGTCCGCGCCCTCATGGCTTAACAATGGTCCCGGTTCAAGCCGGGAAACGGCGCTTACTTGACGCCGTCACGCTCCATCCGCTTGCGCTCCATCTTGCGGGCGCGGCGGACAGCAGCAGCCTTTTCACGGGCGCGCTTTTCCGACGGCTTTTCAAAGTGACGGCGCAGCTTCATCTCGCGATACACGCCTTCACGCTGCAGCTTCTTCTTGAGCGCGCGAAGGGCCTGGTCGACATTGTTATCGCGAACGAGAATCTGCATAAACCGCTACACCTCAATGCTGATGGCGAGAGCCCGCCCATGCGGGGATCGCCTTGATTTTGCACCACTCCCTGCCGGGAGATGGCAGAAATACGAAACGGGCCGAATCCGAGCGGATCGGCTCTTACCTGGCGCCCGCTACCAAAAGAGGCCCGGCAAGGCAAGCAAACTCGTGCATTTGGCATCGGCCTGCGTTAGGGGCTTGCCCGATGACATCAACCTCGCCTTTGCTTGCCAGCGTTCCGCCCGGCCTTGCTGTTGCCGCAGGCGGTGCGCTGGGCGCATGGCTGCGCCATCAAACCAGCCGCCTGTTTCTTTTTGGCACCACCCACACAAGCTTGTGATGCTGCACGTCGTCTTGCGCCGCGCCGCTGGTATCGCCTGATGGCAGGTGAAATGGGACAGCTTCTTGCCAATCATGAGTTTATGTCTAATTTGCCCGTGCCTGAAATGCCTACGAAAATCTATGCAGGTAATGCTGGATTCACCGGAAAAT
>CALCQB010000238.1 GCA_937897535.1 uncultured Novosphingobium sp.
CAAGCTGCTGACCGCCAGCAACGCCGGCGACGATGCCGACGCCGCGCTGTTCGCCAAGCTCGGCCTGAAGGCAATGGAAGGCGAAGAGCCGCTGCGCGCCTGCGCCGCGCAGACGGTCTAGCCGCGCGCGCCGAACAGCGCCGAACCGACCCGGACATGGGTGGCACCCAGCATCACGGCAGTTTCGAAATCGTCGCTCATCCCCATCGAGCGGCCCGTAAGACCGTGGTCGCGGGCCAGCTTGTCGAGCAGGGCAAAGAACGGGGCGGGCTCGATCCCGGCCGGTGGCACGCACATCAGGCCGATCACAGGCAAACTGGCTTTGCGGGCCTCGGCCAGCAGCGCGGGCAGCTTGGCAATCGCGCAGCCGCCCTTCTGCTCTTCCGCGCCGATATTGACCTGTATGAAGCACGGCACCTGTCGCCCGGCCTTGTCCATGGCCTTGGCCAGTGCGGTGACCAGGCCGGGCCGGTCGAGCGAATGGATGCAATCGAACTGCGCGACTGCCTCATCCGCCTTGTTGGATTGAAGCTGGCCGACCAGGTGCAGTTCGATCCCCGGATGCGCTTCACGCAATTCCGGCCACTTGGTCTCGGCTTCCTGCACCCGGTTTTCGCCGAACACCCGCTGCCCGGCGGCGATCAGCGGGGTAATCGCAGCGGCGGCGTGGGTCTTGCTGACTGCGATCAAAGTCACATCCTCGGCCTTGCGAGACGAGATTTTCGCGGCCTGCGCGATACGGGCGCTGACATCGGCAAGCAGGACGGCTGGATCGGTCATGGCGCGCTGCTATAGCGGGGCCATGCCGCCGCGCCACCCCTTCCTGACGACCGGGCATTTGCCGACAATCTGGTTGATCAGCGACCGGCGCAACGATCCCGATCTCGAAGAGGCCCTGCGCCAGCTCCCGCGCGGCAGCGGCTTCGTCTTTCGGCATTACCATCTGGTCGCGGCGGAGCGACAGGCGCGCTTCGCGGCCTTGCGCGACCTGTGCCGCGCATGCGGGCATCTGGCGGTGCTGTCGGGCGATGCCGAAACCGCGCTCGCCTGGGGTGCCGACGGAATCTATGGCCCGCCGGACCAGCTCGGCCAGCGGCCCGGCCTGCTCCGCCTGGCCACCGTCCACGATGCGCGCGAGGTGTTGCTGGCCAATTGCGCCGGGGTCGATGCGATGTTCCTGTCACCGGTGTTTACAACCCGCTCGCATCCCGGCGCACCGGTCCTGGGCCTTCCCGCCTTCCAGAAGCTGGCGGCGCTGGCCGAAAGCCCGGTGATCGCGCTCGGCGGGATGACCGCACCGCGGGCGGCGCAGCATGGCCTGACCCGCTGGGCCGGGATCGACGCCTTTTTGCGGTAAAGCGAATCCCCGGATTCCCAAGGATTCTTGACGCGGAGTCACCCCTGCGCGCATAACGGGGGCCGAGACCAGGGGAAGCATGATGGCAACACGTCCGGTAACGGCCAGCCACCGCGGCGCGCGCGTCGATTGGCGCGCGGCGATGAAGCGCGCCGCGCGGCGCAGCGCGGAGATCGGCGGGGCGATCGTGCTGCTCGGCGGCATGGTATTCCTCGCCCTCGCGCTGATGACCTATCACCAGACCGACCCTTCGGCCTCGACCGCCGCAGCCGGCCCAGCGCAGAACTGGATGGGCGGCATGGGGGCCTGGGTGGCCGAGCGGGCGCTGTTCCTGTTCGGGTGGACTGCGGTGCTGCTGCTGCCGATGCTTTACGTGATGGCCCGCGGGCTGTGGACGATGGTCGAGGAAGAGGACCAGGACCTGCCCCACGCCAATCACGCCTGGTGGCGGCCGGTGCTGCTGCTGGTCTTCGCGATGGCCTTGATTGCAACCGCGATTGCCCTGGCGATCGAAGCGGACAGCAACATGCCGGCCGGCTGGGGCGGGGTTACCGGCCTGCTCGGCGCGGGCGGAATCGGGTTCCTCGCCGCGCGGCTGCCCGATGGTTTTGCGGGACTGTTCACCTTTGCCGCCGGACTGATCGCGCTGGCCTGCGGGGCGATGATCGCCGGGCGGGTCTTCGCGATCGACTGGGGCAGCCTGTTCACCCTGCCCGGCTTCCTCAAGCGCCGCCCGGCGCTGGCCGGACGGGTTGCCGATGCGATCCCCTCGGTCCGCGCGCGCAAGGAACGCGCCGCCCCGCCGGTCCCGCTCGGCGAACCGCGCAAGGCCCCGGAGATCAGCGATCCGGCCAACGCCGCCCGCCCTGCGCAAATCTCGGCGCGCAGCCGCCAGGGCGACCTGTTCGACAGCTACGAGCTGCCCAGCCTCGACCTGCTGAGCGATCCCCCGCCCAATTCCGCACCCAAGGTCGACAAGCTCGCGCTCGAGCGCAACGCCCGGTTGCTTGAGACCGTGCTCGACGATTTCAACGTCAAGGGCACGATCGACGCGGTCCGCACCGGCCCGGTGGTTACGATGTACGAGCTGGAACCGGCCCCCGGGATCAAGGCCAGCCGGGTGATCGGCCTGGCCGACGATATCGCCCGCAACATGAGCGCGATCTCGGCCCGGGTCTCCGCGATCCCCGGCCGCACGGTGATGGGGATCGAACTGCCCAACCAGCACCGCCAGATGGTCAGCTTCAAGGAACTGGTCGCCTGCGAGCAGTTCGCCGCCAGCAAGGGCGCGCTGCCGATCATCCTGGGCAAGGATATCGCCGGCGAGCCGATCGTCGCCGATCTTGCGACCATGCCGCACCTGCTGGTCGCCGGGACCACCGGCTCGGGCAAATCGGTCGGCCTCAACACCATCCTGCTGTCGCTGCTGTACCGGCTGACCCCGGCCCAGTGCCGCCTGATCCTGGTCGATCCCAAGGTGCTCGAGCTCAAGAGCTACGACGATATCCCGCACCTGCTGTCCCCGGTGGTGACCGAACCGGCCAAGGCGGTCCGCGCGCTCAAGTGGGCGGTCGAGGAGATGGAGCGGCGCTATCGCCAGATGAGCG
>CALCQB010000239.1 GCA_937897535.1 uncultured Novosphingobium sp.
ATTCGTGGTTCGACAGGCTCACCACGAACGGTGAGTTAGCGAAACCTAGCCCGTTCGTCCTGAGCTTGTCGAAGGGCGAATTGGCACAACAGCCCCGCCCTACCGCGGCAGTTCCGAAACCCCCATCAGCACCTCATCCACCGAACGCGCGCACTGGCGGCCTTCGCGGATCGCCCACACCACCAGGCTCTGGCCCCGGCGCATGTCGCCGCATGACCAGATCTGTTCGTCTGATGTGCGATAGCTGGTGGTGTCGGCCTTGACGTTGCCGCGCTGGTCCAGTTCCACCAGCGACTGGTCGATCATCCCGGCCTTGCGCGGGCCGGTGAAGCCCATCGCCAGCAGGATCAGGTCAGCCTGCAGCGTGAATTCGCTGCCCGGCACTTCCTGCATCTTGCCTCCGGCCCATTCGACCCGGACGCATTCGAGCCCGGTGACCTGGCCGTCGGCCCCGGCGACGCGCTTGGTCAGGATCGCCCAGTCGCGGTCAACGCCTTCTTCGTGGCTGGTCGAGGTGCGCAGCTTGAGCGGCCAGTCGGGCCAGGTCAGCAGCTTGTTTTCCTTTTCCGGCGGCTGCGGCATGATCTCGATCTGGGTGACCGAAGCCGCGCCCTGGCGGTTCGAGGTGCCGACGCAGTCGCTGCCGGTATCACCGCCGCCGATCACCACCACATGCTTGCCGGTGGCGGTCAGTGAACCGCGCGGGGCGGCGCGCAGTTCGTCGTCGCCGGCGTTGCGCTTGTTCTGCTGGGTCAGGAATTCCATCGCGAGCCGCACCCCGGGCAGTTCCGCACCCGGAATTTCCAGCCGGCGCGGCTCTTCGGCCCCGCCAGACAGGACAATCGCGTCGAAGTTTTCCTTCAAGGACTCGATCGAGACGTGGACCCCAACCTCGGTCGAGGTGCGCAGTTCGACCCCTTCGGCTTCCATCTGCACCGCGCGGCGGTTGATCAGATGCTTTTCAAGCTTGAAGTCGGGAATGCCATAGCGCAGCAGCCCGCCGATCCGGTCGTTCTTCTCAAACACCGTCACCGAGTGCCCGGCGCGGGCGAGTTGCTGGGCGGCGGCCATCCCGGCCGGTCCGGAACCGACCACCGCGACCGATTTGCCGGTCCGGTGTTCGGGCACCTGCGGCGCAATCCAGCCTTGCTCCCAGCCTTTGTCGACGATCGCGCATTCGATGCTCTTGATCGTCACCGGCTGGTCGATCAGGTTGAGCGTGCAGCTCGCCTCGCACGGCGCGGGGCAGATCCGGCCGGTGAATTCGGGGAAGTTGTTGGTCGAATGCAGCACTTCGAGGGCCGCCTGCCAATCGCCCTCATAGACCAGGTGGTTCCAGTCCGGGATGATGTTGTTCACCGGGCAGCCGTTGTGGCAGTACGGAATCCCGCAATTCATGCAGCGGCTGGCCTGCGCCTGCAGCACGGGCTCGGCGTGGGGGACCACGAATTCCTTGTAGTGGTGCAGCCGCTCCTTGGGATCGCCGTAAGTGCGATCCTGGCGGTCTAGCTCGAGAAAGCCGGTTTCCTTGCCCATGTCGATTACTCTGCTGCGACCGAAGCGGCGCTGAGCCGCTCGGCCTCGATTTGCTTCAATGCCTTGGCGTAGTCGCGCGGCATTACCTTGACGAACTTGCCCAGCGTTCCCGCCCAGTCATCGAGCAGCGCGCGGGCGCGCTTGCTGCCGGTGTGGAGGTGATGCCGCTCGAGCAATACTTTAAGCCGTTCGCCGTCGTGGCGCAGATGATCGCCCATGCCGTTGTCATAGACGCTCGACGTGCGCTGCTGCGGCCGGCCTGCGCCGTCCTCCTCGTCGCGCTCGGCGCTCAGCGGCAGCAGGTCGACCTGGGCCGGGTTGCACAGCCGGGCGAACTGGCCGTCGGGATCATAGACATAGGCGATCCCGCCCGACATACCCGCGGCAAAGTTGCGTCCGGTCCGTCCAAGCACCGCGACGACCCCGCCGGTCATGTATTCGCAGCCGTGATCGCCGCAGCCTTCGACCACTGCGATCGCGCCCGAATTGCGCACCGCGAAGCGCTCACCGGCGACGCCGTTGAAGAACGCCTCACCGGCAATCGCGCCGTACAGCACGGTGTTGCCGACGATGATGTTCTCGCCCGCCTCGCGGTCGACATGGCCCGGCTGGCGGACGATTACCCGCCCGCCCGACAGACCCTTGCCGACATAGTCGTTGCCGTCGCCGGTCAGGTCGAGCGTCACCCCGTGGGCCAGCCAGGCCCCGAAGCTCTGCCCGGCAACCCCGGTCAGCTTCACCTTGATGGTGTTGTCGGGCAGCCCGGGATGGCCATAGCGCCGCGCCACTTCGCCCGAGAGCATCGCGCCGACGGTGCGGTTGACGTTGATCACCTTGCGTTCGATCACCACCGGCGATTTGCTGTCCAGCGCATCGGCGGCGGCCGCGATCAGGTCGTTGTCGAGCGCCTTGTCGAGCCCATGGTCCTGCGTGCCGCTCCAGCCCAGCGAGGGGCTGTCACCCAGCGGAACCTGGTGGAGGATGCGGCTCAGATCGACTCCGCTGGCCTTCCAGTGATCGATCGCGGCCCGCATATCGAGCTTGTCCACCCGGCCGACCATTTCGGCGACGGTGCGGAAGCCGAGTTCAGCCATGATCCCGCGCAGTTCCTCGGCGACGAAGAACATGTAGTTGACGACATGCTCGGGCTGGCCGGTGAAGCGCGCGCGCAGCACCGGATCCTGCGTGGCAACGCCGACCGGGCAGGTGTTGAGGTGGCACTTGCGCATCATGATGCAGCCGGCCGCGATCAGCGGTGCGGTGGCAAAGCCGAACTCGTCCGCGCCGAGCAGCGCGGCAACCGCGACATCGCGCCCGGTGCGCAGGCCGCCATCGGCCTGGACGCAGATCCGCGAGCGCAGGTTGTTGAGGATCAGGGTCTGCTGGGTCTCGGCCAGGCCGATTTCCCACGGGCTACCCGCATGGGTCAGGCTGGTCAGCGGCGACGCGCCGGTCCCGCCTTCATAGCCGGAGATCGTGACGTGATCGGCGCGGGCCTTGGACACCCCCGCCGCGACCGTGCCGACCCCGACTTCGGAGACCAGCTTGACCGAGATCCGCGCCTTGGTGTTGACGTTCTTAAGGTCGTGGATCAGCTGGGCCAGATCCTCGATCGAATAGATGTCATGGTGCGGCG
>CALCQB010000240.1 GCA_937897535.1 uncultured Novosphingobium sp.
CTTCAGCAGTCGCGTTTGCAAGAACGAAGTGTCTTGATATTCATCTAGCAAGACCTGCGTGAAACTCGCGCGCTCGCGTTCTCGAACGGCCGGCACCTCTCGCACCGCGCGCTCGGCCAGGGCCACCTGATCGCTGTAATCGACATATCCCTGTCGACGCTTTTCGAGGATGTACGCCTCGGCCAGCTTGGCGACCGCGCTGTTCATCCCGGTTTCGAAGATTTCGGCGGTGCCGCGCAGCTTGGCATACTTGCCGTTATGCGCGAGGTATGGGCCGTAACGCCCGATCGATGCAGTGATTTTCTCGCCGGTTTCCGGGTGCAGGCCAATCTCGCGCGGCAGGTCGATCAGCTTGACCGCCCAGTCGAGATCGAGCTCGGGAATGTCCTTGGGGATCGAGCTGCGCTTGGCCTCCTTGCCGCTGCCCATCTCGATATAGGGGCCGAACCGGCCGACCTTGCGCGAGATCGGCTCGCCGGTTTCGGGGTGCTTGCCGATCTCACCCTCTTCGCCGGCCGCCGCGCCGCCGGGCTGCGCGAACTTGCGGGTGAACTTGCACTCGGGATAGTTCGAGCAGGCGACGAAGGCCCCGAACCGCCCGCCGCGCAAGGCCAGCCGCCCTTCCCCGCACTGCGGGCACAGCCGCGGGTCGCCGCCATCGTCCTTGGGCGGGAACAGGTAGTCGTCGAGGTATTCGTCGAGCGCTTCGGTCACTTCCGAAGGCTTGCGCTCCATCACCTCGTCGCTCTTGGGCTTGAAGTCCTTCCAGAACTTGGCGAGCAGGTCCTTCCAGTTCTCGCGCCCGTCTGAAACGGTGTCGAGCTCGTCTTCCATCCCGGCGGTGAAATCGTAAGCGACGTAGCGTTCGAAAAACCGCTCGAGGAAGGCGGTCAGCAGGCGGCCCGATTCCTCGGCGAAGAACCGGTTCTTTTCGGTCCGGACGTAGTTGCGGTCCTTCAGCACCTGGATCGTCGAGGCGTAGGTCGAAGGGCGGCCGATCCCCAGTTCCTCGAGCCGCTTGACCAGCGTCGCTTCGCTGTAGCGGGGCGGCGGCTGGGTGAAGTGCTGGGTGGATTCGACCCCGCGCTTGGCCGGGGTATCGCCCTGGACCATTGCCGGCAGCAGGCCGCTTTCGTCCTCGTCGTCGCCCGGCTTCTGGTCGAGCGTTTCGTCGTAGACCGCGAGGAAACCGGGGAATTTGACCACCTGGCCGGTCGCGCGCAGCTCGTGCTGGCCGGTTCCGTCGCGCAGAGTGACGGTGGTGCGCTCGATATTGGCGCTGGCCATCTGGCTGGCGATCGCGCGCTTCCAGATCAGCTCGTAAAGCCGCGCCTCGTCGCCGCTACCATAGTGATCCTTGCCGAAATCGGTCGGCCGGATCGCTTCGTGGGCTTCCTGCGCGTTCTTGGCCTTGGTCTCATAATGACGCGGCTTTTCAGGCAGGTAGTGGCCATTCTTGTAGCGCTCTGTGATCGCCACCCGCGCCGCCGAGATTGCGCTCGAATCCATCTGCACGCCGTCGGTCCGCATATAGGTGATCGCGCCGGCCTCATAAAGGTTCTGCGCCACCCGCATGGTGTGCGCGGCGGCAAAGCCGAGCTTGCGCGCGGCCTCCATCTGCAGGGTCGAAGTGGTGAACGGCGGATAGGGATTGCGCCGGGTCGGGCGGGTATCGACTTCCTCGACCCGGAACTGCGCCCCTTCGACCGCAGCCTTGGCCCGGCCCGCGCTGCCGGCATCGCCGAGGCTGAGCTTTTCGAGCTTTTCACCCGCGAACTTGACCAGCCGTGCGGTGAATTCGGTCCCGAGGTGTTCGAGCTTGGCCAGCACCGACCAGTATTCCTGCGGTTTGAACAGCTCGATCTCGTGCTCGCGCTGGCAGATCAGCCGCAGCGCGACCGACTGCACCCGGCCCGCGCTCTTCGCGCCGGGCAGCTTGCGCCACAGCACCGGCGAGAGCGTAAAGCCGAACAGGTAATCGAGCGCACGGCGGGCCAGGTACGCATCGATCAAGTCCTGATCGAGCTCGCGCGGGGCCTTCATCGCGGCCAGGATCACCTCCTTGGTGATCGCGTTGAAGGTGACCCGCTGGACGTCCTTCGGCAGTGCCTTCTTCTTGGCCAGCAGTTCGCGCACGTGCCAGCTGATCGCCTCGCCCTCACGATCAGGGTCGGTGGCGAGAATCAGGCGGTCGGCGGTCTTGGCGGCATCGGTGATCGCCTTCACCTGCCGCGCCTTGTCGCCATAGAGCTCCCAGTCCATCGCGAACTCTTCATCGGGCCGCACCGAACCGTCCTTGGGCGGCAGGTCGCGGACGTGGCCATAGGAGGCCAGGACCTTGTAGTCCTTGCCCAGATATTTCTCGATGGTTTTGGCCTTGGCGGGCGATTCTACGATAACGAGTTGCATGATCTGGCGTGGTGCCCTTCTACGCGTATGTGTACACGCGCGAGGGTGACGGGGCTGCTAGGCCCGCGTCAAGGGGTCTTGCGCCACGCCAGCAGGAACCCCGCGCCCAGCGCCAGATCAATCACCGCAAACACCGCGACCGGCGGGGCGACCGGATAGCCTTGCGCGAACAGCGCCAGCGCGGGGACGGCGAAGACCAGCTTCTCGGCCACCGCCAGCGGCATCAGCGGGCGGTATTTCAGCGGGTCGCTGCCGATCGTCCAGAACACCGTCTGGAACACCAGCGCCAGCCCGACGAACCCGAGAAAAGTCTCGGCCATCACCGGCGGTAATGGCGTGAAATACAACGGAGCGAGCACGATCACGCCATAGATCGCCGCCCAGCGAAACATCCGTGCTGGAAACTTGCCCATCGATCCCTCCCCGACCTGTGCCTGTCGGGGAGAGATGGAAGTCCGCTATTGCTGCTGCAAGCCGCCGGGCGGGATTATGCACCGGCCGTTGTCGTACTGGCCGACGCTGCGGATCACTTCCTGCTGGTTGGGCTCGATCCGCCGGCCCGAAAGCTGGCTGTCGATTACCCGGCGCAGCAGCGCATCGAGCCGGGTGACGAGATAGCAGTCGATCGCCGGGGCGGCGTGGGCGTTGCCGATCCCGCTGTCGTCGGTCAGGAAGGTGTAGCGGCTCTGGGTCAATGCCGCCATCGCCCGCATTGCGTATTCGGCCTTGTCGGCCACGCCAGAGGCGGCGACGGGCACGATCTGGACGCGATTGGCCCGCAAGTGCCGGGCGGCGAGCCAGCTGGTGCCGAAATTCTCGTCGTGCGGCGGCGCGTCGGCGACCAGCAGCATGGTGTGAACCGCATCGGGCCGCCAGGCTTGCCCGGCAGCGCGGATCAGCGCCTGCTCCATCGCTTCGGGATAGTCGCCACCGCCATTGGCCGACTGTTGGCGCAGACTGCCCTGGGCGGCGCTGAAATCGCCGGTCAGCGGCAAGGTGCTGGTGACATATTCATCCCCGACATCGCGGTAGAACACGAACCCGATCTTGAGGTCGAGCCCAGGGTGGTTGCGGCGCAGCTGGGTCAGGATCGCGGACAGCTCGGACTGGAGATAGCGGATCTCGTCACCCATCGACCCGGTGGTGTCGATCACCAGCATCAGGTCAAGCTTCCTGACCGTCTGGGCTTGCTGGCCAAGCGTGAAATCGACCCGCTGACCGCCCCGCCCCGGCGCAATCGAAACCTCGCGCCAGTCCTGGCCGGCGGCGCGGACCCGGACCTTGCTGCCAAGCCGGTCGACTTGCGGGAAGAAGGCCACGGTCCCATCGGCCAGGGTATTGAGCGCGAGGCGGTTGCCATCGGCGCAGGTCAGCTCGACCCGCGCGAACGGCACCGGCCGCCCGGCTGAATCCCGAACTGTCACGGTCAGCACCCGCGCGGTATCGAGCTGCGGCAGCGCCGCGATTTCCTGACCGAGGTTCGAGCGGCGGACATAGCTGGCGTAAAGCTCCGGGTTGAGCAGGTCGTCGTGCTCGCCGGCGGTCAGCTGGCCCGATTGCAGCATCGGCTTGCGGCGTGGTCCGGGTGGCGGCCCGGGATAGGGCATGGACGGGGACCACGCATCGCTTTCGGTGCGCGATGCGGTGGTAACAATCTCCTCCGACGCCGAACCGGCGTAAGCGGGCGCGGCGGCATCGACTGCACCAGGAGCAGGCGGCGGTGGGGGTGGAGGCGGTGGCGGTGGGGCGGTTGCTCCTTCGCGCAGCACGTCGGCCTTCATCGTCGCCGAACTGGCCATCGGCCGCGGACGGGGGCGATCGCCCTGGCTCCGGTCCCAACGCGCTTCAGGGGCCAGCCGGGGCAGCGGGGCCAAGGGAGCGCACAGACCGCGCGAACCCGGATTTGCCGCTTGCTTGCCGTCCTGCTGGGCGGTGGCGACAGCCGGGCCCTGCAGCAGGATCGCAGCGATCGCGAGCGTTGAAACAAAGCGGCGCATGTCCGGTCCCTCCTGAGCTATCCTGCGACCGGAGGTGCGCGTCTGGCGATGAACCGAATGTGAATGTTATAAAGTATCATTCATCCTGTCAGGCTGACCCGCCCGGCTGCATGACGGACCAGTTTGCCGGCCAGTTCCAGTTCGAGCAGCGCCAGCTGGACCGCAGCCGGGCTCTCGCCGCTTTGGCGGATCAGCTCGTCGACCCCGACCGGCGCGGTGGTGAGCAGCGCGGTGACGTCGGCGGGCCGCTCGCCCAGATCGTCGGGCACAGCTTCGAACGCGGCGGCGCTTTCGCGAAAGCTGGAGCGCGGGGTGCCAGCGAAACCGCTGACCAGCTCGATCACGTCGGCGGCAGACTGGACCAGCACCGCGCCTTCGCGGATCAACTGGTTGCAGCCTTGCGAGCGCGGTTCGAGCGGTGAGCCGGGTACCGCCATCACCTCGCGGCCAGCCTCTCCCGCCAGCCGGGCGGTGATCAGCGAGCCGCTCTTGGGTGCAGCTTCGACCACCACGGTCCCCGCGGCCAGCCCGGCGATGATCCGGTTGCGCGAGGGGAAATGCCGGGCCAGCGGCTCGGTCCCCGGGGGCTGCTCGGCCAGCAGCAGGCCCTGATTGGCAACCTCCTCCTGCAGTTCGAGGTGCTCGGGCGGATAGGCGATGTCGATCCCGCTGGCGATCACCCCGATCGTGCCGCCGCCCTCACCTCCTTGGGCCAGCGCCGCGCGGTGCGCCGCGCCGTCGATCCCCCGCGCCAGCCCCGACACCACGACCTGCCCGCCCTCGCCCAGCGTCAGCGCCAGCCGCTTGGCCATCCGCATGCCCAGCGACGAGGCGTTCCGCGCCCCCACCATCGCCACCAT
>CALCQB010000241.1 GCA_937897535.1 uncultured Novosphingobium sp.
CCGGAACCGGCGCGAGGCTTTCCATGCGATAGACTTTGGCCAGCGGGATGAGCGTTCCCAGTCCTGCCGCCGCCAGATCGCGGGCGATGCCGCGCACGCCCATGCAATCCGGCCGATTAGGGGTGATCGCCACGTCGAACACCGGATCGGCGCCGTGATATTCGGCAAAGGCCATGCCGACCGGGGCATCGCCTGGCAGCTCGATGATCCCGTCGTGATCGTCGCCCAGGCCCAGTTCGGCGACCGAGCACATCATCCCGTTCGATTCGACCCCGCGGATCGCGCTCTTCTTGAGCTCGAACCCGCCGGCGGGGACGACAGCGCCCGGTAGACCCAGCACGCCGACCAGCCCGGCGCGGGCATTGGGCGCACCGCAGACCACCTGCAGCGGCTGGCCATCGCCCAGATCGACGCTGAGCACCTGCAACTTGTCGGCATTGGGGTGGCGCTCGGCGGTCAGCACCCGCGCGATGCGGAACCCGGCCAGCCGATCGGCGGGGTTCTCGACTCCCTCAACCTCAAGCCCGATCGCGTTGAGCCTGGCGGCGATCTGTTCGACCGTTGCCGCGGTCTCGAGGTGGTCCTTGAGCCAGGTCAGCGAGAACTTCATGCCCGTGCTCCCACGCCAGCCGAAAGCGTCGGCACGTCGAGCGGCGAGAAGCCGTAGTGCGCCAGCCAGCGGACATCGCCGTCGAAGAACGCGCGCAGATCATCCATCCCGTATTTGAGCATCGCGAGCCGGTCGACCCCGACGCCGAAGGCAAAGCCCTGCCATTCGTCGGGATCAAGCCCGCCGGCGGCGATCACCTTGCGATTGACCATGCCGCTGCCCAGCAATTCCATCCAGCCGTGTCCCGGTTCGTCGCCCGATCCGCCCAGCACCCGCTTGCCATTGACCAGCGCGAAGCCGACGTCGACTTCGACCGAAGGCTCGGTGAAGGGGAAGTAGCTCGGGCGCAGCCGCAGCACGATGTCCTCGCGCTCGAAGTAGGCCTTGAGGAAAGTCTCCAGCGTCCACTTGAGGTGACCGAGCGTGATGCCCTTGTCGATCACCAGCCCTTCGACCTGGTGAAACATCGGGGTGTGGGTCGCGTCGCTGTCCGACCGGTAAACCCGCCCCGGGGCGATGATCCTGAGCGGCGCGCCCTGGCTCAACATCGCACGGATCTGGACCGGGCTGGTGTGGGTCCGCAGCACCATATCGCGGCCTTGCGCGTCCTTGTCGGGGAAGTAGAAGGTGTCGTGCATCGCCCGCGCCGGGTGGTTCTCGGGCATGTTGAGCGCGCTGAAATTGTGCCAGTCGTCCTCGATTTCGGGACCGGTCGCGACGGCAAAGCCCATGTCGGCGAAGATCTCGGCCAGCTCGTCCATCACCTGGCTGACCGGATGGATCGTCCCGCGCGCCGCTTCGGGGGCGGGCAGCGAAAGATCGATCGTTTCGCTGGCCAGCTGCGCTTCGAGCGCGGCACCTTCGAGGCTGGCCTTGCGGCCGGCCAGCGCCTCGGTCACGGCTTCGCGCAACGCGTGGATTTGCGGACCGGCTTGCTGGCGTTCATCCGGAGACATTCCGCCCAGGGTCTTGAGCAGGCCCGAGATCGAGCCCTGCTTGCCCAGAAATTCGACCCGCAGCGCTTCCAGCGTGCCCAAATCCTGCGCGGCGGCAATCCGCGCCAGCGCTTCGTCACGGGTTGCGGCATGGTCCACTGTCGAAATTCCACCTGTTCAGCGTTAAGCGAACCCGGCCTTTAGCGGGGCCGCGCGCCAAGTCAAAACGGCTTTGTTCAGGTGGTAGTGGCAGGCACGCCGCTCGGCTTGTCCAGCGTCTGGACCGGGGCGCCGTGGGCCTTCATCCGTTCGTGCAGGAACCGTTCGAGCACCGGGTGCGGCTGCGCGGCATATTCGCGCGGGGACAGCCCCATGAACTCGCGAAAGTCGCGGACGAACTGGGCCTGATCGTGGTAATTCGGATCCATCGCCCCGATCCACTTGAGCGAAGGGTCGAGCATGAATTGCGCCAGGCTGCGCATGAACCGCTGGCGGCGCAGCAGCAGCTTGGGCGAAAAGCCGAAGTGGCGATAGCACAGCCGCTCGATCGTGCGCTGGCTGGCTGCGACCCGGTCGACCAGATCGCTGACGCTGACCACTTGCGGATCGACCAGCGCGGCGTGGATATCGAGAATCCGGCGCTCGTCGATCGGGTCATTCGTTTTCAGGCCGCGGAAAAAGGCGATGATCCGCGCCAGCTCGGCAGCCTCGTCGGGCACCTCGCCGAAAATCTGTTCAGCCAGCGGCACGATGTGCGCGATGGCGGGGTGCTTGAACCCGTCGCAAACCAGGTTGGCGCAATCCGAGGCGGTATGGTCGATGTATTTGGCCCAGCCCAGCGGCAGCAGACCGATCCCCCACAGCCGGGTCTGCGGCAGGATGAAATGAAGCGGATGGCTCGACGGCCCGGTCGCCACGAAACTGGCGTCAGTTATTTCGCCGCCGCCCTCGAACCAGCAGCGTCCGAGGTTGGTCGAGAAAAAGCGCAGACCGGCCCATTCCGGATGTAGACTGTCTTGCAGCGTACCGGCTTCACCGGGGTCAATATCGGTGCAGTAAAAGGTCGTGAAGTATCCCCGCAAATCTTCAGGTGGCGGATAGAACCGCACCTCGACTGGGCGATGGGATGACACGGATACGACGACCTTTTGTTGTTCTTGGTTGCTCTGGCCTTATGACTCGTCGGCGCGTTACGGGCAAGCGTCAAGCGTATTGCGCTGCCTGTCAGGCACTAGTCATCAGGTTCGGCGACAACGTGCATCGTCTGCAGCGCATCGCCGAAGGTCTGCGCCCGGGCCTTGATGAACGGGATCACCATCGGGTGCGGCATGGCGGCATACTCGCGCGGGCTCATGCCGATAAAGTCATGGAAATCGCGGATGAATTGCGGTTGATCCGTGTAGTTCTCGTCGATCGAGCCGGTCCACTTGCGCGAAGGATCGAGGATGAACCGCGCCAGGCTGCGCATCAGCCGCTGCCGCCGCAGCAGCACTTTGGGCGAAAAGCCGAACGCGGCGTGGGCGGTCCGCTCGATCGTGCGCTGGCCCAGCCCGGTTCGCTCGCACAGATCGTCCACCCGCGCGACTTCGGGATCGAGCATCGCGGCGTGGATCGCCTCGATCCGCTGCTGGTCGCGGTGCGCGCGGCGATTGCGGTCGCGGAAGAAGGCGACGAACCGGTCAAGCTCGGCTTCGATATCGTGCGGCTGCTGGTGGAGTTGGGTCAGCAACGGGCTGAAATGGGCGAAGGCCGGATGCGTGGTGCCGTCGACCAGGCGGTTGGCCATGTCCGCAGCCGGCGCCCGGATGAACTGCGCCCAGCCCAGCGGCAGCAGGCCCACTCCCCACAGCCGGGTCGTCCCCTGGCAGAAATGAACGCAGGCGGTGCTGGGGCCGGTGGCGACGAAGTGCGATCCCGACAGCCGGTCGCCGCCTTCGAACCAGGCGTCGGGGGCAACGCCGTTGAAGAACCGCAGGTTGCCCCATTCGGGCAACAGCGCGTCGGGGATCATCGCGCCAGCGGGGGCAGTGAAATTGATCAGGCAGAACGCGGTAATGTATTGCCGCAGGTCAGGCGGGGCGAGGAAGAATCGCACGTCAACGACGAGGTCTGACGACACCGTTGGCTCCCCTGTCATTCTTGCCCCGAAATTGCCGCAAGCCCGGCGTTTTGGCAAGCCGCAGGCTAGGGCTGGTGGAGCGCCTGAACCGCTGCCCCCGCCGCCACTGCCCGGGCCCGCGCGGCCGAACGCAGCACCGGGTGATCCAGCGCGGCATAGGTGCTGGGGCTCATTGTCATGAACCGCTTGAAGTCGCGCACGAAATGGGCCTGGTCGACATAGTGCCAGTCGAGCGTCTTGATCCAGGTCAGCGAAGGATCGAGCATGAACTGGGCCAGACTCCGCAGGAACCGCTGACGCCGCAGCAGCAGTTTGGGGGAAAAGCCGAAAGCCCGCAGCGACAGCCGTTCGAGCGAGCGTGAGGACATTCCGAGCCGGCTCGACAATTCGGCCACGGAAGCAATGTCGTCGCCGATCAGCGCGGAATGGGCGGCGCGAATCCGGGCCTCGTCCTCGTGCGGCGGGCAGCGCTCGATCAGCTTGCAGAAGAACGCGTCGAGCCGCGCGGCTTCGGCAGCAGGATCGCTGGTCTGGCCGAAGACAGTGTCTAACAACGGACCGAAGCGCGCGAAGGCGGGTTCGCTGCGCGCGTCGCACGCCCGATCGGCGAAAGCGGCGGCGGGCGCTTCGATGAACCGGGCCCAGCCGAGCGGCAGGATCCCGACCCCCCAGACCCGCGCCCGGCTGGCGATGAAATGGCCGGACAGGCTGGTTGGCCCCGTGGCGATCATCCGCGGCGCGGCAGCGAGCTCAGCCCCGCCGATCCCAACCCGGCTGGCATCGCGGTCCCAGATCCGCAGGTTGGCCCATTCGGGGTGAAGCCAGTCCTCCACTTCGTGGCCTTCGGGAACCGCAAAGTCGGTGAGATAATAGGTCGAGATATAGGGTGCGACTTGCGGCGACGGCATGAAGAACCGCACGGTCACCGCATCGGCAGGTGCGCGCTTCAACACGCCGCGGGGTCCATCCCGAAGATCATCGCCATTCCCCAGAGCGGCAGCCCAAGCCGGCCGCGCACGGCAAGTGTGCATGAGCGGCGGGATCGGGGCAAGGGCATCCGCCATCCCAGAACGCGAAAAGCGCGGAAGCAGCCGGGGCCGCTTCCGCGCTTTTCAAGTGGTTCGCTGTGACGCGGCTTAGGCCGGCAGCGCGGCCTTGGCCTGGGCGATCACCGAAGCGAACACGCCGCCTTCGTTCATCGCCAGATCGGCCATGGTCTTGCGGTCGAGTTCGATCCCGGCGAGCTTGGTGCCGTGGATGAACTGCGAATAGGTGATGCCTTCGGCGCGAACCGCGGCGTTGATCCGCTGGATCCACAGCGCGCGGAACGAGCGCTTCTTAACCTTGCGGTCGCGGTAGGCATACTGGCCGGCCTTTTCGACCGCCTGCCGCGCGACGCGGATGGTGTTCTTGCGGCGGCCGCGGTAACCCTTGGCCTGTTCGAGAATGTTCTTGTGCTTGGCGCGGGTGGTAACACCCCGTTTGACGCGTGCCATATTTCAGTACTCCGAATTTCTGTGCGGCGATCCCGGCGGGCGGGACCTGCCAGGTTCAGCCCAGGCCGTAAGGCGCCCACTTCTTGATCGTCTTCGCATCAGCGTCAGAGATCGTGTCGGTCCGGCGGTGCTGGCGGATGTACTTGGCGTTGTGGCTGATCAAACGGTGCCGCTTGCCAACCGCACCGTGCTTGATCTTGCCGGTGGCGGTGAGCTTGAAGCGCTTTTTGACGCCGCTCTTGGTCTTGAGCTTGGGCATTTCAGTCTCCTTGTCGGTGACACGTCCAACCAGCCTTGGCAGCCCTTGATGGCCAGGCGGGTTATCGAATCCGTGTCGATGAAGGGGGCGCCCCTAACGGCGAATCAACGCAAAGGCAAGCGATTCACGTCGATCGCAGCCCGGTGAACTGGTCCGCACCGGTATCGTCCAGCCAGCGCCGGAAATCGCCGTGCGGAATCGGCAGTGAGCCGTCGGGAAGCGGCTGGTTGAAGCGATAGGCCTGGGCGACGCCGCCACCGGCCAATTCCAGTTCACGGCGCAGGTAAAGCGAGCGATCGGGGGCGGCGGGGTCAAAGTCCTCATAGGCATCCATCCGGGCCAGATCGGTGTCGGAAAAGCTGGCGCTGGCGCGATAGGTCCGACCGTGGACCAGGCCCTCGCCGGGCAAAAGCGCTGGAAACCAGCCCGCTGCGTCGGGTATCGCGTGGAGTCTGCCGCGCACCGCTGCCGGTCCTTCCGGGGTGAGCAGGGCGTGGATGCTTTGTGCCACCGGATTGTCCGAACCGTCGAGCAGGGTGCCGTAAAAGAAGAACCGCATCGCCCTACCTGGCAAGAGCGAGCACGATTTCCAGCAGCTTTTCAGGCTGATCGGCCATCACGTTGTGTCCGCCGCCGACCTCGTGCAGCTCCCACTGCGGATCGCCCTTCACCTTGTCGCGAAAGCGCGGAAATGGGGTGGGCTGCCATTCGCCGGCAAAGATGTAGACATGGCGCGGGATCTTCTTTTCCTCGCCGGTCAGCTGCACCGCTTCGGTCAGGGTCAGCAGCGGGTGGCGGCCCATGCCGGGCATCCTGAGCAAGGCCTCGCCGCCGATCGGGGCGACCAGGCCGGGCGAGTGCTTCTGCGTGTCGATATACCAGCGATGCTCGTAATCGCCGGTGATGTCCCACAGCGACTGATCGTGGGCGGGCAGGAAGGCGTCGATGTAGCAGATTGCGTCGATCCGCGCCCCGAGACTCGCCGCGACCCCGGTGATCACCATCCCGCCATAGGAATGGCCGCACAGGATGAAGCGGTCAAATCCGGCGGCGGCGATCTGGCCGAGCACGTCGTTGATGTGGGTGGTGAGGTCGATCGCCGGGTTGAGCCCGTCCTTGCGGCTGCCAAGCCCCGCCAGCTGCGCCACCACCACCCGGTGGCCGCGCTCGGTCAGCTCACGCGCCAGCCGGTCATAGGTCCAACCGCCAGCCCAGGCGCCGTGGACCAGGACGTAGTCAGCCATCGCCAATCCCCTTCGTCAGGCCGCGTGCTTGGCGTTGTACTGGTGGATCCATTCGAGCGTCTTGGTCATGCCCCCGAACGGATAGAAATGCAGCCGGACCCGGCCATGCTCATCGCCGAGGCCCTTGGCAAAGGCATTGACCAGCTTGTCGGGACCGGCGGTGCCGAGCAGGTTGGTGACCGAAATGCCGTACTTCTTGAGCACCGAGGTCGAAGCGCCGACCCCGCAGCGCGCGGCATAGGCCAGCAGCCGCTTGATCCCCGCCGGTCCCGGCACCCCCATCCGCACCGGGCATTCGATCCCGCGCGCGCGCAATTCCTTGAGCCAGGCGAGGCAGGCATCGGGATCGAAGCTGAACTGGGTGACGACCAGTGCCGCCATCCCGCGCGATTCAATCTCGCTAACCTTGGTCTCCAGAACTTCCCAGCATTGCGCGACCGACATGTTGGGATGGCCTTCGGGATGCCCGCCGATCCCGATCGCCTTGATCCCCGAGCGCTCGAACGCCCCGGTCTTGATCAGCGCCATGGTATCGAAATAGGGGCCTTCGGGCTCGGGCGGATCGCCCGCGACGATGAAGCAGCGCTGGACCCCGGCCTGCTCGACCACGGCCTTCAGATAGCCCTCGAAGTCATCCTCCGAGCGGATCCGCCGGGCCGAAAAGTGCGGCATCGGCTCGAACCCCAGCTCGCGCACCGCGACCGTCGCAGCGACCCGCGCGGCGAGTTCCTCGCCGGGCAGATAGGTGATCGCGATCGGGGTCTCCGCCGGGATCAGGGGCGCCGCATCGCGCAGCGACCCCTCATCCTTGGCGGTCATTTCCAGGCTGAACCCGTCGAGAATGCCGCTGCGCGGCTTATCCCAGTTGGGGTGGATCAGTGCGGCATTGGGCATGATTGCGTTCTCCACCGCACCGACAATTACAGACCCTGCGAGCGCCAGCCTTCGGCATAGGTTTCGCGGGCAACGCGGCTGTACGGCACCGGCGAGACGATCGCGCGGACCTCGAGCTGCTTGTGCGGCTCAACCGTCAGCTTCTTCGTGCCGCCATTGGGCTCACCCCAGACCAGCGAGACTTCCGTGCCGGGGACCGCATAGTCCGCATCCATCATGGCAAGCGTCAGCATGCGGCCTTCGTTGGAGCTATAGCCAATCCACGTCGACAAGCCGACCGTCTTGCCGGCGTTCATGACCTTGTCGTACGACGCGGACGCGTAGTTCGACAGCGGCAGATCGATGTACTTGTAGTGGTCCGCGCCCGGCTCGAACATCGACGGGTCGATGTCGGCCAGTCTCTCCTTGCGGATGTAGACCACGCCGACGCCATGGGCCTTCAGGTGGGTGGCCAGCAGCTGGATGGTCTCGCCGGCTCCGATCAGCAGCACGACCGCGAGTGCCAGGCTGAGGTAGGCCTCCTGTTCGAACAGCCGACCGACGAACCGGCCGGATGCGTCCCGCCGCCGGCGACGGTTCCCCCCTGCGTCGGGTTTGCGGCCACCGCGAGGAGGGCCTGGCGCGCTACCGCGCGCTGCTGTCGCCGGCCGAGTGCGCCCGCGTGGTGCAGGGGTATTTCCAGCGCCTCGTCGCCTTGCGCGAGCGCGAGCTGCGCCGCGGAAAGGAGAACGGCGGCGCGGGCGCGACGCAGGTGATCATCAACCATGACTCGACGGCCAGGCGCCTGACCGTCATCGACGACGGTTGCGGCATCGAGGACTTCCAGCGGCTGCTGACCTTCAACGAGAGCGGCTGGGACGAAGACACCGCCATCCAGGCCATGGAAACCACCTTGACGGCCCGCCTGGCCGAGCGTGGCCTGGCGCTGCCCGCGAGCGCCGTGCCGTTGCCGGGGCCGGCGCTGGAAGGCGGCCTGTCGGTGCTGCACGCCGACATCGGCAAGCTAACCAAAGCCGAAGAATTGGGCATCGAAGTCATCACCGAAGAGCAGTTTGTTGAGCGCCTAGCCAAGTAAACTAGGGGTCTAACCCAACCAATCAACGGAGACCCATGTCCGAAATTACGCCTGATTTGGTTCGCCATCTGGCCGGCCTAGCCCGAATTCTGGTGACCGACGCCGAGGTAGAGAAACTTGCCGGCGAGCTGGCCCTCATTGTGGATTCGGTGGCAACCGTAAACGCCGCCGTCGCCGGAGACATTCCTGCCACT
>CALCQB010000242.1 GCA_937897535.1 uncultured Novosphingobium sp.
ATCGCTACCACGGACGTTACGTCATTGAGGGGGTTGTGGAGCCTTCCATATCGCGTAGCCTTTCCGGCCGCGCTTCAAGCCTAATTTGATTTCAATCTGTCGCTCGGTTTTCAGCGTTCGGCGGATCTGTGGATGGGGATTGATGAGGCCTGGTTCAATCCGAAGCGGAAAGCCGAGATTGGCAGATATCGCCGCTGCGGCTGGTGTGTCCATTGCAACGGTATCTCGCGTCCTGGCCGACCACCCTGCCATTACGCAAGAAACGAAAGCGCGCGTTTTGGCGATCGCGGAGGCGAAAGGCTATTCCCGCGAAGCTGGTTTGAATGAACCGCGGAAGGCGCGGGTCCGGCAGCCAAAGCAATCTGGCTCGATTTGCGTGGTCATGCCGGTGGCTCTCACTGCCGGAAGTCCGCTGGCCAATTCATTCGAGTTGAATCTGCTTGGCGGGATCGGCGCTGCGATGCGGGACCATCGGATCGATTTCTCGGTTTCCTGGCAAGCTCCCTTTGACGACCGGAGCTTGATCAAGTTCATGGCCGAACATCCCTATCATGGGATCATTTTTGTTGGCCAGTCGCAGTTCCATGCAGGCTTGAACAGCCTGTCGGGCGGTCCTCGACCGTTCGTGGTCTGGGGAGTCGATACCCCTGACCAGAAATATTGCTCGATCGGGAGCGACAATTTCGAAGGCGGGCTTCGCGCTACGCGGCACCTGCTCGACCTGGGCCGGCGGCGCCTCGCATTTGTCGGGCAGACAGCACCGATTACCTCGGCCCAGACCGGGCTGTCTCAGCTGGCGGCGCGGATCACTGGCTTCAAGGCAGCTCAGTCTGGCCTTGGCCTTCCGCCCGGCATTGTCATCATGCGCCCCCACGGTCCTGGCCGAAAGGCGGGAAGCGACGCAGTCGAAGAATTGCTGGGTCAAGGCATTGCATTTGATGGGATAGTAACCTCGTCGGACTACATCGCAGCGGGAGTGATCGAGTCTTTATTGCGTCACGGTCTTGCAGTTCCGGGGGATGTTTCGGTCATCGGCTACGATGACAGTGAGATAGCGGACTTCATCCGGCCCAAGTTGACCAGCGTGCGTCAGGACCCGATCCTGGCCGGCGATCTGCTGGTATCGAAACTGTTACGGTTGATGGCCGGTCACGAGGTCAGGTCGGAGAGGCTTCCGACTGAGATTTCCATCAGGGAATCCTGTGGCGGGCAGGTTCGTCAGGAAGCCTGATTGGCGCGCACAGCGAAATTGGCGACGATCAAATAGGCGCACATCGGAATCGCAAACGCTGCACCGATCCCGATCCGGTCACCGACCAGTCCCGCCAATACCGAGACAGCGGCACCTCCGGTCGTTGCGAGAACCAGGAGGCCCGACACCGCCGAGGCGGGTGCCGCGACGCGCTCCAGGGTGATTGCGAAGATGACTGGAAACATGATCGCATTGAACAAGCCGACAAGGAGGACTGCAACGGCGGCGAGCGTTCCGCTTCCCATCACAGCGATCAGGCAAGCCGCCGCTGCCATCGAAGCCACTCCAGCCAGCAAACGCGACGGCTGCCAGGTGCGAAGCAGGATGCCCCCAAGAAATCGGCCGACGATCATTCCCCCACAGTAGACCGTAGCGAAATACAAACCCGCAGCCTGCAAGGATACTCCCAGTATCTGCGGTTGATGGAGGAAGGTCGTCAGCAAAGCACCGATCGCCCCTTCGGCACCGACATAGGCTGCGATTGCAAGCGATCCAGCCAGCGCCCAGGAGCTGCGAAGCGCACCGGTCGGTGACTTCGAGGGTTCGGCCGCCGGCAATGACAAGGCCGGTTTGGCTGTCTTGAATGCCAGGATCGCAAACAGCAACACCAGCCCCGTGAACAGCGCGCAGGCCAGATAGGTTTGCGCAATTCCGGACATGAGCCGAGTCGGTGAGGCCACGCTCGCATCGTCGGCTCTTGCAAGCACTACGATCGAGGACAGGGTGACGGCGGCCAGTGTGCCTAAAGAATTGACGCCTTGGGCCAGTGTGATCCGTGAGGCTGCAAACCGTGACGGGCCAAGCGCAACCACCAGTGGATTGATCGATACTTGCAGGGCTGTCGCGCCGACCGACAGCACCAGCAGCGCTGCGAGGAATAACCAATAGTGCGGCTCGCCAGCTATCCGCGGTGTCACGGCGGCGGCGGCGGCGATGCAACCGGCAAAGCTCACGGCCAGTGCGGTAAAAGCCATTCGCACGGTGCCGATGCGCGCCATCAACCGGGCGAGCGGCAGCGATGAAAGGCCAACCCCGACCAGCGCGATCCATTGCACGGACGTAGCAGCCGAAAGGCTTAGCCCGAATATTGCCCGGACTGCGGGGACCAGGGTGCTCGCGATCGAGCCAAAGAGGCCGAGCGCACCGAAAGCCATCACTACCGCAAACAGGCTCAACCCGGACGCGCGACTGACCGCTCGAATGCCGGTATCAAAATCTGGATCCACTGAGACCATGACTGCCACTCTCGCACGGAATCACGCCTTACAAAAATGACGACTGGAATTTGCATATGCAAACAGAGTCGTTCCAGTGGCAATCGATTGCATCACCATTTAGTTCGAGCTTGCGCGACAAAGAATGAGTCGTAGCCCAAGATGTCATTTCAGGAGGGGAAGACCATGAAATCCTATATCCGCTTGAGTCTGGCATGCTCCACGACGGCGA
>CALCQB010000243.1 GCA_937897535.1 uncultured Novosphingobium sp.
GCGCGTTCGTGAAGTCGGAGATCATCGATGTGATCCGCAAGCGGCTGGCGCCCGCCGCCGACGTGCTGACGCCCAACCACTGGGAGCTGGAGACGCTCGCCGGCATTCCGCTGGCGACGATGACCGACGTGCACTCTGCCGCGCGCGCCTTCGGCAAGCCGGTGAAAGTGATGAACGACGCCGCGATGCAGGCGCTCGGCAGCTACCAGGGCGGACGCATGCTGTTCCTCGGGCTCGGCACGGGACTCGGCTCCGCGCTCATCATCGACGATGTGCTGGAACCGCTGGAACTCGGACATCTGCCGTACAAGAAGGGGCGCACCTACGAGGACTACGTCGGACAGCGCGGCCTCAAGCGACTGGGCAAGAAGCGCTGGCGCAAGCACGTGCTCGACGTCATCAGCCGCCTCAAGGCCGCCTTCGAGGTGGACGACCGCCGAAAGCTCGTGTCCTTGCTAGATCGCGAGGTTGTGATGAACGGGGAGACTCACACCCTCTTCAACGCCATCACGGGGGATTTCCCGCCCACAGCCGGAAGGATCCTGTTCTTCGGCGAAGACATCTTCATTGCGATCGGATCGATCCTGCTGATGAAGGGCTTCATGGCGCAGAACGGGATCGAGCTATCGCCGTTCGAGCTTTCGGTCTGGGCGATCCCGACCGCGATCGCTGCCTTTGCGATCCACGGGTTTCGGATCTGGCGCATGGGGAGTGCGGCGCGGTGATCGGTCTGCCGCAGGTCTATATTTTTGCCGGTCTGGTCTTCGCGGCGTTTGCGCTGCAATCGGCGCGCGACGCGAGCAATCTGAAGCGCTGGGGCAACGCAGCATTCTGGGGGCTACTGACGCTTTCGATGCTGGCGGGTGACCGGCTGGGCGACTTCGCCAACGGCCTGCTGGTCGTCGCGCTGGTCGCGATCGCCGGATTGGGTCGGCTAGGCAAAGGTGCAGAGCTTGGCGATCCCGCGACGCGCGAAGCTGCCGCCGCACGCCATGGCAACCGCCTGTTCCTGCTCGCGCTGGTCATCCCGCTGACCGCGCTGGCCGGAACGCTGGGATTCAAGGCGCTGCCCGAACTGGTCGATCCCAAGAACGTCACGCTGGTCAGTCTCGCGCTCGGCGTTCTGCTCGCGCTGGGTATCGGCATGGCCTGGCTGCGGACCGGCCCGGCCGAGCCGCTGCACGAGGGCCGCCGGCTGATGGACTCGGTCGGCTGGGCGGCGATCCTGCCGCAAATGCTGGCCAGCCTGGGCGCGGTGTTTGCCCTGGCCGGGGTCGGCAAGGTGGTTGGCGAGCTGATGACCGCAGTGATCCCCGACGGCAGCCGCCTTGCCGCCGTGATCGCCTATGGTCTTGGCATGGCACTGTTCACGATGGTGATGGGCAACGCCTTTGCCGCCTTCCCGGTGATGGCGGCGGCGATCGGCCTGCCGCTGCTGATCGGGCAGTACCACGGCGACCCGGCGGTGGTCGCGGCGATCGGGATGCTGGCGGGGTTCTGCGGCACGCTGATGACCCCGATGGCCGCCAACTTCAACGTCGTCCCCGCCGCGCTGCTCGAGCTGAAGGACCGCAACGCCGTGGTAAAGGCCCAGGTGCCGACCGCGCTGCCGCTGCTGGCGGTCAACATCGCATTGATCTGGTTCTTGGCGTTCTGATGCAGCTTACCCCCGAAATCGCCGCGCGGTTCATGGCGCTGACCACCGGGCACCTGACCCGCGAATACCCGCACAAACTCGATCACGTGATCGACGGCCCTGCCGACGTGCTCGCGCCGTCGTCGCTCCACCCGGTCTTCCACGGCAGCTTCGATTGGCATTCCTGCGTCCACGGCTGGTGGCAGGTGCTGCGGCTGGCGCGGCTCTATCCGGACCTGCCCGAGGCGCAAGCGGTGCGCGAACTGGCCGCCCGGATGCTGACCGCGGGCAACTTTGCCGCCGAATGCGCCTATCTCGACCGGCCCTCGGCGCGCGGGTTCGAGCGGCCCTACGGCTGGGCCTGGGCGCTGGCGCTGCACGGCGAGATGATCCGCCACGATGCACCGTGGGCACGCCAGGCCGATGGCTTCGCCGCGCGTTTCGCCCGCCGCCTTGTCGAATTCCTGCCGCTCCAGACCTATCCGATCCGGACCGGCACCCACTTCAACAGCGCCTTTGCGATGGTGCTCGCCCGGGACTGGGCGCAAGACCATGACCCCGCGCTGGCCGCGCTGATCGCCGCCCGCGCCGGCGACTGGTTCGGTTCCGACCGCGCTGCGCAGGCGTGGGAGCCGGGGGGCGATGAGTTCCTCTCGGGCACGCTGTGCGAAGCGCTGCTGATGAGCCGGGTTCTGGGTAGCGACTTCCCGGCCTGGTTCGATGGCTTCCTGCCCCAAGCCGCACACGGCGAGCCGGCCACCCTGTTTACCCCCGCCACGGTCAGTGACCGCAGCGACGGCAAGATCGCGCATCTTGACGGTCTCAACCTGTCGCGGGCCTGGTGCTGGCGGAACATTGCCCGTGCCGTTGGCCCGGCGCACCCGGTCCACGGTAACGCGCTGGCCACCGCCGAAGCTCACCTGGCCGATGCCCTGCCGCATATCGCGGGCGACTATATGGGTGAACACTGGCTGGCGAGCTTTGCCCTGCTGGCGCTGGAAAGCGCCTGAGCTGCTAGCGCCGGATCGGGTCGATCGGCTGTCCGTTGATCCGGATTTCATAGTGCAGGTGCGGTCCGGTCGAATCCCCGGTCGAGCCGACATAGCCGATCAACGTGCCTGCCTGCACATACTGCCCGCTGGCGACGGTGTAGGCCGAAAGGTGGCCGTAGCGGGTCTGCATCCCGCCCGGGTGATCGATCGCGACCATGTTGCCGTATCCGCCGGCCCAGCCCGCATTGCCGACATATCCCGCTGCCGAGGCATAGACCGGCGTGCCCATCGGTGCGGCCAGATCGACCCCGCTGTGCGACCGCAGATCGCCATAGAGCGGGTGGCGGCGCAGCCCGAACCGGCTGGTCAGCGTGGCCGAAGCGAGCGGCAGGCGGCTGGGCAGCACGGCTATTCCGGGCAGGCGGACCGATCCGCGCGGGGCAAATCCCGCTCCGCCCTTGATCAGGCGGTTGGGATTGATCGGAGCACCGACGATATCCTGGTCGCGCCCGAAGGCGACATGCGGGTTGTCCGATCGGGTCGGGGCCAATCCGGCCGAAGTGATGGTTGAAGAAAGGATCAGGCCCGGCGAAGAAATGCCGGTGTTAAGCTGAGAAGTATGGCTGTCGTCAGCTGCGGCTGGCGTGAATGCACCCAGCCACGCCGCCAACGACAGCGCTGCAAATACTGTTCCGACTTTTCGGTCCCTCGCCAAATCCTGCCTCCACGCCATAAGGCTGAGCTTCGTCAGGCGACCCCTTTTGCTGGAGTATAACCCATAAACCGCGTCGGGCAAAATCGATTAAGATTCGATAATTCAGCGATTTTCGGTCGCGTTGTGGGACGGTGCAGAGTTTTGGCTGGCCTTTGCTCGCAATGGCTGGATACACTGTGCTGGTCCGGCGTTGTCCGGCAAGCTGCGGATTGAACAGGGGGCGATCGCGTGAGTGAACCACTGGGGCTGGTCGTCAAGACCGACGGAACCACGGCACTGTGCCGGCTCGATCGGGCGCGCCTGCTCGGCAGCCGCGATGCTGCAACCGGGACCGAGCTGGCCGCGAATTCGGTTGGCGGCCTGGTCAAGATCCGGGTCGGCGACCGACTGCTGATCGCGATTATCTGCGAACTGTGCGAGGCTCCTGGCGATGCGGCAGCGATTCAGGCCGAGGTCGAATACCTGGGTGAGGGCGGGGTCACCCCCGCTGGCAGCCTGAGCGATTTTCGCCGCGGGGTGGATGTGTTTCCGATGCCGGGCGATTCGGTCGATCTGGCCGAAGATGCCGATTACGACACGATCTACGCCCCGCCCGAGCAGCCCCACGTCATGTTGGGGGTGGTCCATCCGACCGTCGATGTCCGGGCGCCGATCCTGTTCGAGAACCTGCTCGGCCGCCATTTCGCGATCGTCGGATCAACCGGCACCGGCAAGTCGACCCTGGTCAGCCTGCTGCTCAACCGGATTATCGAGAACGCCGCCCACGCCCATGTCATCGTGCTCGATCCGCACGGCGAATATGCCACCGCCTTTGGCGAACGCGCGCAGCTGTGGAATGTCGACAATCTGAAACTGCCCTATTGGGCGATGAACCTGGCCGAGCATTGCGAGGCCTTCGTGCCTGGCGTCGGATCGGAAGCGGTGATTGACCGCAATATCATGGCGAACTGCCTGCAACGCGCCCGCGCCCGCAACGTCCGGCTCAGCGATGCGGCGCGGATTACGGCGGACAATCCGGTCCCCTATCAGCTTTCCGACCTGACCGACGCGATCAACGAGGAAGCGGGACGGCTGGAGAAGCAGGCGGACAGCTCGCGCTTTACCCAGCTGCGGCTCGCGATCGAACGGCGCTTTGGCGATCCCCGGTTCGGCTTCATCTTCAACCAGGAATTCTTCGGCCTTTCGCTGGAGGAATTCCTGGGGGACCTGCTGCGGATCCCGGGGCACGGCAAGCCGGTTTCGATCATCGACCTGGCCGGGGTTCCGACCGAGGTGGTCAACCTGATCGTGGCCACACTGTCGCGGCTGGTGCTTGACTATGCGATCCGCACCCCGCGTGACGAGCGCGCGCCGATGCTGCTGGTCTGCGAAGAGGCCCACCGCTATCTGCCGCGCGACAGCTCGATGGCGACTGCGGCGGTGCAACGTCAGCTCGAACGGATTGCGCGTGAGGGGCGCAAATACGGGGTCTGCCTCGGCCTGGTCTCGCAGCGCCCGTCCGAACTTTCGGGCACCGCGCTGTCGCAGTGCGGCACGGTCCTGGCGCTGCGGCTCAACAATGTCGAGGATCAGGTCCAGCTCAAGGCCGGCTTGTCCGAAGGCGCGCGCAGCCTGGTCGAGGTGGTCGCCAGTCTGCGCAACCGTGAGTGCATCGCGGCCGGCGATGGCGTGCCCACGCCGATGCGGATCAAGATCGACACGATTGATGCCGCGCACCAACCCGACTCGTCCGACGAGAGCTTTGCCGAAAAATGGCAGAACCAGACGGCCAGGCCCGAAAGCCTGGCCGAAACGGTCAGGCGGTGGCGGGAAGGAGCTTAGCCGCGGGGGCCGGTTGCCGCGCTAGGTCGCGGGCGTCGAGATAGTCGACATAGCGTCCGGTCGCCCACCAGATCAGCGTCACTGCGACAATCCCGACCAGACCGTCGCTGGCATAGTGCCAGCCGAGGTGGACGGAGCCGATGTAAATGGTTGCGGCGAACAGGCCTGTTGCAAGCTTGAGCAGGCGACTGGTCGAGTAAGTCAGTGATACCAGAAAACACAGCGTTGCGATCGTCACATGCAGCGATGGCATAGCCGAGATTCCACCACCAACGCGGTCCTGACCGATCGTCGAACCCAGGTATCGCATGGCACCCATTGCCATCAATGGATGCTGTTCGTTGATGCGGTGGAGCTGGTCGAGCATGGGAGAAAAGCGGGCTCCCCCGACGAACCGGTCATAAAAGCATGGTCCGACCGACGACATGACCGTCGCAACAATGTTGCCGAGCAAGGCCCAGCAGAACAGGTAGGACAAGAGCCCGCGCAATTGCAGTTTGGCATTACGAGTGAAGCAAAACCAGCCGAGGAATATCATCATCACCATGAACCAGAGCGCATAAACCCTGTCGATCAGCATCGTACCAAACGGGCCGATCAGGCTGTGGGTCAGTCGCCAGGCGTCAGTGCCAAACACGGCGCGATCAAGATCGGCAAGCCACGGATCGGCCCAGTATGGATTGATCTCCGGTATTGCTGCCTTGTAGCTCGAAAAGCTGCGCGCCAGCAGCAGCACCACGATCACAAAGAACGAGCCGCGAAGCAGCCAACGCCGATTGCGTCGGGCCATGCGGGACAACGCGATCAGCGGGCGATCAACCCTGCGTCTCGCCAGTTGAACTGATAAGGCACCAGCCCAGGCCAGCGGAAACAGGGTTCCCATCGGCACCAGCATCGTCCGCCACCCGCTGGTTGTTGTATACGAAGATATGTCGGCGTTGCCGATAACAAACGCCAGACTGAACTCGACCAGAGCAAGGCAAAGCAGGACATAATAACCGGAATGCAACCGCTCAAACACGAGACTGGCCCCCAAAAGCAGTAGAACCGTTTGCGGTCTAGACTGCCACAGCCCGAACGCGCTGGCGATAGGTGATATTCACCCGGTCCGAAAGCATCAGATAGGGCAACCAGACCACGGCGCTGATCAGTACCTTGGTGATATTGCCTTGCAGCAGTTGTTGCAGCGAGGCTGCGACCGGGGCCGGCAGCCCCGCGATCGGGCTGATCACCTGGGCGATCAACAGCTGGATCAAGATGTCGAGCCCCCAGGCCAGCAGCAGCATCTTGGGGAAATAGGGCACCGATCGCAGCGCCATCACGAAGCAGACCATGTAGAAAAAGCCCATCACCGCAACATCGGCCGCCATGACGTGGAACAGTGCCTGGCCCCATTCCGGTGCCGTGCTGCTCAGCGCGGGGATCGCGACCAGGAATTCGCCGCTGCGCACAACCACGTTGAGCAGCAGTCCGACCAGCAGCGAGGCCATGAAGCCGGCCGGCCCGAATTCCGGGTTGCCGATCGCCTTGATCAGATCGACTCGCTGCCAGCGACCATAGAGCGAAAGGTGCAGCGATGGCCGCGCGGTCATCAATCCGTTCGGGAAGGCCCGCAGCGTCAGGCGCAGACCGGCAACCGGGGCGATCGCGATCAGCAGGTAGGGCAGCACCAGCGAGGCAAGTTCGGCCGGGTTGCGGGCCGGGGTGACCGACAGCAGGATCGCCGGCAAGGCCGCGAGCAGGAAAACCACCATCCAGACCACGGCAATCCGGTCCATGTTGCGCGCCAGCATGCGCGGGATCATGGCGCTGCGCGCTTCAATTTTCGCGGCCCAATTCCGCAATGCGGCCATAACTGCCGTGGCAGCAGATCGTGTGTCAGAGCCGATTTCGCCGAAAGCCATGCCTGCATCCTTAACGCAAAAACCGAGCCGAACCGAATCACCGGTGCGGTTTGTCGCAAGTGGGAAACGCCGGACCGTGGATTTTAGGTCCCACTAAGTCCTTCATTAACCTTCGAAATTAACGCAATGTTGGCGTAAGTATAAGGAATTATTGGTTAAAAAATTGTGAACTTTTTCCCGTTGACGGGGTTGGGGCTGCGGGGGGATAAGAATAGCAGTTCCAGAGAACGGGCGGACAGATCCGGTGTGCTACACCGGAAAACATAATGGGGTCACGCCGGTTCAATATTCCCTTCTCGGAACGAAGGCGGCCAGTTCAATTCTGGGGGCCTTTGCTAAAACTGGCATCGCTTGCTTGATCGCAAGCTGCTGTCTTGAAAACTGGGGAATTGAACATGACCAACTTTCTGAAGAACTTCGTCCGTGACGAATCCGGCGCTTCGGCGGCCGAATATGCCCTGATCCTCGCCATCGTCGGCGTGGCCATCGGCGGCGCTGCGCTGACCCTGGGCGGCAACGTCCGCGCTGCAATTGGCGACGCGGCCAAGGACGTCCACAAGTGCAACAACGGCACCTATAACTCGACCTCGACCGGTACCGTCGCCACGACCTGCTAATCTGAACCTCGATTGGCTTCGCCAGGCAACTGGCGAAGCCAATTGAGATGCTTTGCTGCATTTCACGTTTTCGGGGGTAACTATGGCTGGGCGAAGTTGGCTGGTGGCAATCATTGCCATCGTGATCGGATTGGTGGCTGTTATCATCGCCAATGCCTGGTTTTCGGGCATGGAAGACAAGCAGGATCAGGTCGCGCAGGTCGAC
>CALCQB010000244.1 GCA_937897535.1 uncultured Novosphingobium sp.
CGGCGGAACCAGCAGCGCGATGATCGTTTCGAGCGCCTGCGGCGGATCGCGCCGGACCGCGTGATAACAGGCGCGCAGCTTGACCAGCAGAGTGATCGCCTCGATCTGCGCAATCGGGCTGCGCGAGAGCACCCCGCCATCGTCGCCGACCAGCTCGCCCAGCGCGCGGATCAGCCCGGCCTCGCCGAACAGGCGGCGCGGCTTGCCATCGGGGAGCAGCAATCCGGCCGCGACGATCCCGCACCAGCCGGCGACCTCGGCCAGCAAGTCTTCCGCCCGCCCGACGTTCTTGTCGAGCCAGCGGGCGGTTTCGCCCAGCGCGGTGAGGACCTTGGCGCGCAGCGCCTTGTCGCTGCCCGAGAGGATCAACGGGGCATGGACCAGCCAGTTGAGCTCGCGCGTCCCGGCATTGGCCAGGCTCCAGGCCGGGCCCTTGCCGGGCCGTGTGGGGACCTTGGGGTTGGCTGCGAGCCAGGCCGACAGCACCCGCTCGGCCACCGGCGCGACCGTTTCGCGCGGGGCCGAAGCCTCGAGGTCAGCCAGCCACGAAAACGAGTGGACCACCCGCTCGAGCGGCGGCGAGAGCCGCGCCGCCCGGGCGAACTCGATCTGGGCAATCGGCGACTTGGCCCCGTGGACCAGGAAATGCCCGGCCCGCAGCGCGGTTCCGGCCATCTTGTTGCCCGGCAGCGGATTGCTGACCGTGGCCAGCAGCCGCAGCTTCGCGGTCTTGCCGAACGGCGAAGACAAGGCCGAGCCGGGAACCCCGAGCCGGTAAGCCAGCCGCAGCAGCCGCTCGCCCGCGCCGATCGCGGGCGGGGCGAAATCGGCCAGCGCCAAGGCCCGGCCGGGTTCGACCAGGTTGGCCCCGACCGGCGACTGAGCAATCGCGTCGTTCACCAGCCCGCCTTCATCCGACGAGCCCAGCGGCAAGGCCGGACCATCGCCGCCGCGCTGATCGTCCTGGGCCGAGCGGGTCGAGAGGACGGCATCGCTCATCGCTCATCCCAGCCCCTTGAGCGCGGCAATATTGGCGGCGTAGCGATCCGGCCCGCCCTTGAAGGTGGCCGACCCCGCCACCAGCACATCGGCGCCCGCATCGACGCATTGCCGCGCGGTCACTGCATCGACCCCGCCATCGACCTCGAGGTGGATTGCCCGCCCGGTCTTGTCGATCATCTTGCGGATCGCCTCGATCTTCTTGAGCTGGCTGGTGATGAAGCTTTGCCCCCCGAACCCCGGATTGACGCTCATCACCAGCACCAGATCGACCTCGTCGATCAGGTAATCGAGCATCTTCGCCGGGGTGGCCGGATTGAGCGAAACCCCGGCCTGCTTGCCCAGCGCCTTGATCGCCTGGACCGTGCGGTGCGCATGCGGCCCGGCTTCGGGATGGAAGGTGATGATATCGGCCCCGGCCTCGGCAAAGGCCTGCAGGTAGGGATCGACCGGCGCGATCATCAGGTGGACATCGAACAGCTTGGCGGTGTGCGGACGCAAGGCCTTCACCACCATCGGGCCGATCGTCAGGTTGGGGACGAAATGCCCGTCCATCACATCGACATGGATCCAGTCGGCCCCGGCGGCGTCGATCGCGCGCACTTCCTCGCCCAGCCGGGCAAAATCGGCGGACAGGATCGAAGGCGAGATCAGCGGCGCGGGCATCGGCGGTTGCAGGGCTCCGTTTAGACGCGCTTACCCACCGCATCTGGTATGGGACAAGCGCCCGGCGCGGCTTTTCCACACAGTATCTGGGAACTTGTCGCGATCTGCGCTGGACCGGGCACAATTGACCTTGGTTTGCTGCGGCGGCATGGCCGGAAGCAATGAGCGTCAGCGCGATCAACCACCCGGGGCCGGCCCTGCTCGCCCGCGAGGCGACGGCCCGTTACGGCCCGGTTCCGCGCGCTTTGGGCGGCAAGCCGATTGGACCGGGGGCGATGCTGCTGAATGAAGACAGCTTCCTGCTGCATTCGGGCACCGGCTACGGCCTGTTCTACCGCCAGGGCGAGGGCGTTACGATCGAGCGCGATCCCGCTGCCGATCCGGCTGAAGAAGAGTTGTGGCTGAACGGCAGCGTCTATGCCGCGATCGCCGCGATCAACGGCTTTCTGCCGTTCCATGCTTCGGCCGTGGCGTGGCAGGGGCGGGTTCATGCCTTTTCCGGGCCGAGCGGGGCGGGCAAATCGACCCTCGTCGCGGCGCTTGGCGGGCATGGCCTGCCGCTGTTTTGCGACGATACCCTGGTGCTTGATGTGTCGAAGCCGGACCAGGTGCTGTGCCTGCCGGGTCACAAGCGGCTCAAACTCGCTCCCGATGCGCTGGCCCTGACCGGAGCGAGCGCGCAAGAGCGGGTCGCCGCCGTGGTCGACAAGCATTATGCCAAGCCAGCCGGGGGAACCTTGCAGGAAGTCCTGCCGCTGGCCGAACTGGTATTTCTGGAAGACGGCGCGCCGCCCGGCTTTGCGCGAATCGAAGGTGCGCGCAAGATTGCCCGGCTCAACGACGATCACTATACGCACGACCTGTTCGCGGCGGCGCGCGACGAAGACAACGCCGTGCGCTTTGCCCGGATCGCCGGGATCGCCAGCCGGATCGCGATGCAGCGGCTGGTCCGCCCGCGCGATCTGGCCTGTTTTGCCGAGGTCACGGCGCAAGTGGCCGGCCATATCAAGGAATCTGCCCTGTCATGACTGCCCCTCTGGCCAAGCGAACAGCGGCTTTCTCCGAAACCACCGTCGAGGGTGAGATCGTCTTGTTGAACCTGGCCGAGGGAACGTTTTTCTCGCTCACCGGGACCGCCGCCGCGATCTGGCCGCTGATCGACGGCACCCGGACCCGCACTGCGTTGCTCGACGAACTGGCCCGCCGCTACGGCGACGAACCGGGTGCGATCGCCGCCGATCTCGACGCGTTCCTGGCCCAGCTCAGCACAGCGGGGTTTCTTGACCACGGCTGAAACCTGGCCGCTGCGTGCCCGCACGGCCGAGGCCATGGCCGGCTTGCTGCTGGCGCGGCTGGCAATCGGCTTTGTGGCTTTGCCGCGCTGGCGCGGACGGATCGGCCTGGCCGGCCAGCCCGATCCCGCCAAACAAACCGAGGCGCAAAAGCTGGCTGCCCACGTCCGCCGCGCGGCGGCAAGGCTGCCGGTGGCCGGAAAATGCCTGCCCCAGGCGCTGGCGCTGGGCTGGATGCTGCGGCGGCGCGGTGTGCCGCACCGGCTGGTGCTGGCCGCGCGTCCGGCCAAGGCCCGCGAAGGCCGCGACGACCTCCACGCCTGGATCGAGTGCGGCGACATCGTTGTCCTGGGCCAGCTCCCGGGGGAATGGATCGCACTGGAATCCTTTCCCTAAGTCCGTTCGGCGGCCTTGCTTTTGTCACGGCCATGACCGATAAGGGCGGCGAACTGATTTTCCGGAGACTTTCCAGTGCGCAAGATCGAACAGCACACCCCGCGGTGGTCCAAGCCCGAACTCGAGAAGCTCGGCACGCTCAAGGACGTTGCCAACGGGTCTAACCCGGGTAACGATTCCAACGGCAATGGGGCTGCTGTAAAGCTGTCCTGATCCCGTCAGACGTGCGCTAGATGCTGGCTTTCCTGCGCCACTGGGAAGGCGGAACCGCAGACGCGCGCCGGATGGCGGATTCGCTGGCGCTGCATGCGCCGGGCAACCTGTCCTATGCCCAATCCGATAACGCCGCCTTCGCGCTGGTCGGCGGCGCGCCGGGCAATCAGCCCGGCCCGGCCCGGCGGCCGGTTCCCGCGACCTTGCCATCGGGCGACCGGGTGCTGTTCACCGGCTGGTTCGACAATCTGACCGAAATTGCCGCGCAGCTTGGCGTTCCCGCCAGCGATCCGGCGACAGTCTATGGCCATGCGGTGGAGCGCTGGGGCGATCTGACCGAACTCCATGTGATCGGGGCCTATGCCGCGGTGGTCGACCGCCCGCGGTTGGGCGAGGTCCGGCTGGTCCGCAGCCCGATCACCGCCCCGCCGCTGCACTATCACCGCAGCGAACGCATGCTGGCGGCGGCCTGTGCCCCGCGCGCCCTGCTCGCGCTGGGCCTGCCGGCCGAGCTCGACGAAGCGCGGCTTGCGATGCACCTCCATTTCGCCCCGCACGACGTCCCCGGCGGGTGGTACAAGGGGATCGAGGCGCTGCAACTCGGCATGGTGATCACCGCCACCCGCGACGGCGAGCGGCGGGCCCGGCCGTATGATCCTGCCGCCGTGCCCGAAATACGGATGTCCGACGACGAGGCCCAACACGCGGTCGAGACGCTGCTGGACGAAGCGATCGCCCGGACCATCGCCGGGTTCCGCCAGACCGGGGTGCAGCTCAGCGGCGGGCTCGATTCCTCGCTGGTCGCCAGCCACACGCTCGATCTGCTGCCAGCGGGCCAGGCGCTGCCCTCGTTCACTTTCCTCCACGATCCTGACTGGCAGGGCGAGGTCTATGCCAGCCAGTTCCCCGACGAGCGGCCCTATGTCGAAGCCTTCGCCGCAGCCAATCCCCGGATCGAACCGCACTTTCTCGACAACGCCGGCAAGGGTTTCGAGGACGGACTCGACGAGCTGTTCCTGCTCGCCGGAACCGGCTCAGCGGTACTGCCGCTGGTCTATCCGTACCACGCGGTGTTCGCCGCCGCGCGGACGCGCGGCTGCGATGTGCTGCTGGGTGCCGGGATGGGCAATTCGACCTTCAGCAATTTCGGGACCCGCGGCTACGTCGAATACTTCCGCTCCCGCCAGTGGGGTCAGGCCTGGCGCGGTGTCGCCAATCGGGTCGATGACCAGCGGCCGATGTGGCGCCGGTTCCTGAGCCTGTGCGCGCTGCGCAGCCTCCCCTTGCCGCTGTGGCGCGCGGCAATGCGGCTGCGCGGCGGACAGGGCTATGATCCGCTTGCCAAGATGAGCGCGCTCAATCCGGACTGGCCAGGGCTGGCCGCGATGGACCGGGCGGCGCGGCGGGTCGATCCCAGCTTCGACCGGCCGTTCTATACCTCGCGCAGCGACGAAGTTCGGGCGATGGCGGGGCAACTCGATGCCGATGCCGGTGACATGATGCACGCCATGGCCCAGCGCCATGGCGTCGCCTACCGCGATGTCACCCGCTATCGTCCCTTGGTCGAGCTGTGCTGGGGGCTGGAAACGCGGCATTTCCTGTGGGACGGCGAGGACCGGCGGCTGGCGCGGCGGATGGGCCGGGGCCGCTTGCCCGAGCCGCAGCGGACCGACCGGCGTTATGGCTTTCAGCATGCCGACTGGCACCTGCGGATCGGCCGCCGCCGCGAGGCACTGCTCGACGACTTGCGCCGGATGGAGGGCGATCCCGCGATCGCCCGGCTGGTCGATACCCGCCGCCTGATCCGGCTGCTCGAGGAATACCCCGAGCAGTCCTCGACCCGGCCCGACGTGTGGTTCCAATATATGCTGGCCGTGCCGATGGGCATTGCCGCCGGGCGATTCATCCGCCACGTAAACGGCAGCAACGCCTGAGCGCCGCAACCGGCAGCCAAGGGCGGACGGGGCCAGATCCTTGATGACCGACGAACCGCACACTCCAGGCACCGGGGCCCCTGCAACACCCGCGCCGCCGCGGCTGTTCGAGCCGGCTTTGCAGGGCTGGGCTGCGGCGCGTCTGATCGGGCTGATGGTTCTGGCCGCGCTCACCGAAGGCGCCGGGATCGTCCTGCTGGTCCCGCTGCTGACCACGCTGGGTCAGGGTGGCCCTGGCCAGATCGGCCAGATCCTGGCTGGAATCGGAATCCCGCTGCGGCTCGATCTGTTGCTGGCGCTGTTCGTGGCGCTGGTGACGGCGCGGGCGATCATCGTCCATTACCGGACGATCGCCGGGTTCCGGCTTGAGACTGGGCTGGTTGACCGGCTCCGCCACCGGGCCTGGGACGCGCTGCTCCACGCCGACTGGCGAGTGCTGGTGGGGATGAAGCGGACCAACACCGCCAGCCTGCTGATCTCGCGGGTCGACCGCGCCGGGATGTTCGTCAACCAGGCGATTGCCGCCGCCGCGACCCTGGTCACGCTCGGCGGGATCGCGCTCGCCGCCTTGGTGATTTCGCCGGTCCTGACCGCCGGGGCGGTGCTGGCCGGGCTGACCGTGTTGCTCGCTTTCCACCAAATGCGCCGCCGCGCCGCGAGCCTGGGCGATTCGCTCGGCAAGGCCTATGCCGGGATTCACGGGCGGCTTTACGAAGGACTGGGCGCGCTGCGGGTGATCAAGGGACTGGGCCGCGAAGATCAGGCGCTGGCCGACTTGACCGGCGAATTTGCCGGACTGCGCCGCGCCACGCTGGCCTATCAGCGCGACGTCGGACTGGGGCAGATCGCGCTGCAAGCCGGGGGGGCCGCCGTCCTGGCGCTGCTGGTCTGGCTGGCGCTGGAGCGCTGGCACGCGCCGGTAACGCTGATCCTGCCGATGGTCGCGCTGTTCGCCCGGGCCTTGCCGCTGATCGGGATCCTGCAGCAGGCCGGGCTCAATTGCGCTCACGCCCGCCCGGCGGTGCGCGATGCACTGGACCTGATCGCCACCGCCGAAGCCGCGCGCGAGCCTTCGGCAGAAGGCGTCGCGCCGCCGCCGCTGGCCCGCGACATCCGTCTGGCCGGGGTGACCGTGCGCTATACCGGCGAACCCCGCGCCGCGCTGCAAGCGGTCAGCCTGGCGATCCCGGCGCGCGGGATAACCGCGATCACCGGCCATTCCGGGGCCGGCAAGAGCACGCTGGCCGACCTGATCGGCGGCCTGCTCGAGCCCGATGCCGGACAAGTGCTGGTTGACGACATCGCACTGATCGGACCGCTGCGGCAGGCCTGGCGGCGGCGCGTTGCCTATGTCCAGCAGGATCCGGTGCTGCTCGCCGCGACGCTGCGCGACAACCTGCGCTGGGCCGCACCAGGGGCCGACGATGCCGCGCTTGAGCAGGCGCTGCGGGCGGCCTCGGCCGATTTTGCGCTAGCCCTGCCGCGCGGGCTCGACACCGCGCTGGGCGATGGCGGGCGGCAATTGTCAGGCGGCGAGCGCCAGCGGCTGATGCTTGCGCGGGCCTTGCTGCGCGATCCGGCCTTGCTGATCCTTGATGAAGCGACCAGCGCGCTCGACAGTGTCAACGAAGCGCAGATCGCTGAGGCGCTGACCGGCTTGAAGGACCGCATGGCGGTTGTGGTGATCGGCCACCGCGGCGCGCTGGTGGCGCTGGCCGATCACGTGATCCACCTCGAAAATGGGCGTCTGGCGGACGAAAGCTGAATCCGCACTTGCACCGGCAGCCCGGTTTGCCGCATGAGGCGCGGGTTCGCTGGGGGCGGGGGAGACTTGCGTGAAGTCTGCATTTGCAAGGAGTTGGGCTGCACTTGGGGCTGCCGGGCTGGCCCTGGCCATGGCCCAGCCGCTGAGTGCCCAGGGCGGCGCCCCGGCCGGGTGCACCGGCAAACCCAGCGCGACCTGGATCACCGTGACCATCGACGGTTTGCGCAATGCCAATGGCGTTGTCGCGCTGACGCTGTATCCCGACGAACCCGCAAAATTCCTCAAACCGGGCGGATCGCTGCAGGTCGGGCGGACCCCGGCCCGCACCGGCACGTTCCAGACCTGCACTTACGTGCCGGCCCCCGGAACTTACGGGCTGGTCCTGTACCATGACGAGAACAGCAACGGAAAAGTCGACCGCAACGGGCTCGGCATTCCCAAGGAAGGCTTCGGCTTTTCGAACAATCCGAGCATCTTCTTCAGCGCGCCGAGCTTCAAGCGGGTGCGCTTTGCGGTTTCCGGACCGGGGGTCGCGATCCGGATCAAGATGAAGTATCCCTAGAGTGATTTC
>CALCQB010000245.1 GCA_937897535.1 uncultured Novosphingobium sp.
GCCGGTCTTGACCAGCGGCACCGCCTCCGACGCGACCGAGAGAACGTTGATTGCCATGGTCAGAGGGCAAGCTTCGCAAGCATGTCCCTGGTGATCAGGCAGACCCCGTTCTCGCTGCGCCGGAACCGCTGGGCATCGAGTTCGGGATCTTCGCCTACCACCAGTCCTTCGGGAATCCGCACCCCCGAATCGATGATCACCCGATTGAGCCGCGCGCCACGACCGATGTTGCAGTAGGGCAGGATCACGCCTTCGGTCACGCTGGAGAAGCTGCCCATCTTGACCCCGGTGAACAGCAGGCTGCGGGTGGCGACCGCACCCGAGACGATGCAATCCTGGCTGATCAGCGACGAGATCGCGGTGCCACGGCGGCCGTCCTCGTCGTGGACGAACTTTGCCGGGGCGGCGATGATCTGGTCGGTCCAGATCGGCCAGTCGCGATCGTAGAGATTCAGCTTCGGCACGGTATCGGTGAGATCGAGATTGGCCTCGAAATAGGCGTCGAGCGTGCCGACATCGCGCCAGTATTCCTCGATCTGTTCGGCCGCGCGGACGCAACTGTCGGTAAAGCGGTGCGCCACCGCCTTGCCGTGCTTGACGATGTAGGGGATGATGTCGCCACCGAAATCGCGCTTCGAACCAGGGGTTTCGGCATCGCGGCGTAGCTGCTCGAACAGGAAGCTGGTTTCGAACACATAGATGCCCATTGAGGCCAGGGCATGGTCCGGGTCACCCGGAATGCCCGGCGGATCGGCGGGCTTTTCGACGAAGGCGGTAATCGTCCCGGCCTTGTCGACCGCCATCACTCCGAACCCGGTCGCTTCCATCCGCGGGACGACCAGGCAGCCGACGGTGACGTCCGCGCCCGAATTGACGTGCTGCTGCAGCATCAATTCGTAGTCCATCTTGTAGATATGGTCGCCGGCCAGAATGACCATGTACTTGGGCATGGTCGACTGGATGATATCGATGTTCTGATAGACCGCATCGGCGGTGCCTTCGTACCACAGCAATTCGGAGATGCGCTGCGAGGCCGGCAGGATGTCGAAGCTTTCGTTGCGCTCGGGCCGCATGAAGTTCCAGGCGCGGTTCATGTGCCGGATCAGCGAATGGGCCTTGTACTGGGTCGCCACGCCGATCCGGCGGATTCCCGAATTGATCGCGTTCGACAGCGCGAAATCGATGATCCGCGACATGCCGCCGAAATAGACCGCCGGCTTGGCCCGCCGGTCGGTCAGTTCCAGCAATCTGCTGCCGCGTCCGCCTGCCAGCACATAGGCCATCGCGTCGCGCGCCAGCGGAGCCTGTCGTTGTTCTGCCATTGCAACCTTTCCCCTCTTTGAGTGTGTTTCACCCTTCGAATTCGAACATCACCGTCGCCAGCGGCGGGAGCACGACCTGTGCGGCGCCGTCCCGCACCGTGATCGCACCCATATTGCCGTGCCCGCTGCCGCCATAGCCTTCCGCGTCACTGTTGAGCACTTCGCGCCAGCTGCCGTCGTGCGGCAACGCAAGCCGGTAGTGGCTATGGAGGGCGGGGGTCATGTTGCTGACCACCGCGATCGGCCTGGCCCCCGGGGCCTTGCGCAGCCAGGCAAACACCGAGGCTTGGGCGTCGTCGACCACCAGCCACTCGAACCCTTCAGGCTCACAATCGCGGGCATGCAGTGCCGGCTTATCGCGGTGCAGCCGGTTGAGATCGCGGACCAGCCGCTGGACCCCGGCGTGGGCCGGAGCATCCAGCAGATCCCAGTCGAGGGCGCGCTCTTCGCTCCATTCGCGGCGCTGGGCGAACTCCTGCCCCATGAACAGCAGCTTCTTGCCCGGATAACCCCACATCAAGCCGTAGTAGGCGCGCAGGTTGGCGAACTTCTGCCAGTCGTCGCCGCTCATCTTGGTCAGCAGCGAGCCCTTGCCGTGGACCACTTCGTCGTGACTGAGCGGCAGCACGAAATTCTCGCTGAAGGCATAGACCAGCCCGAAGGTGATCTCGTCATGGTGATAGCGCCGGTGGACCGGATCACGCGCCATGTATTGCAGCGTGTCGTGCATGAAGCCCATGTTCCACTTGAACCCGAACCCCAGTCCGCCCTCGTGCGCGGGCTTCGAAACGCCGGGCCACGAGGTCGATTCCTCGGCGATCGTCACGATCCCGGCGTGACTACCGTAGACCGCCTTGTTCATCGCGCGGAGGAACTCGACCGCCTCCCAGTTCTCGCGCCCGCCTTGTTCGTTGGGGATCCATTCACCCTCCTGGCGGCTGTAATCGCGGTAGAGCATCGAGGCGACCGCATCGACCCTGAGGCCGTCGACGTGATAGTGCTCGGCCCAGAACAGCGCGTTGTTGACCAGGAAGCTCTTCACTTCGCGCCGCCCGAAATTGTAGATCGCGGTGTTCCAGTCGGGATGGAAGCCGAGCCGCGGATCCTCATGCTCATACAGCGCGGTGCCGTCGAAGTGCGCCAGCCCGTGATCGTCGACCGGAAAATGGGCCGGCACCCAGTCGATCAGCACCGAAATCCCTGCGCGGTGGGCACCGTCGATGAAGCGGGCAAAGCCATCTGGCCCGCCGAACCGCGCCGACGGGGCATAGAGCCCGGTGGTCTGGTAGCCCCAGCTTGGATCGTAGGGATGCTCGCTGACCGGCAGGAATTCGATATGGGTAAAGCCCAGGTCGACCACATAGGGGATCAGCGTTTCGGCCATCGTGTCCCAGGTCTGGAACCAACCATGTTCGTCGCGCTGCCACGATCCGGGATGGACCTCGTAGATCGCCATCGGTTCGCGCCGCGCGTCGGCCCTGGCCCAATGCGCGCGGTGGTCGGCATCGCCCCAGTCGGGCTTGGCCGGCCGCGCGGTGAGCGAGGCGGTCGCCGGACGCAGTTCGGCAGCGAAGGCATAGGGATCGGCCTTGAGCGGCAGCACCATGCCATCCGGGCCGACGATCCGGAACTTGTAGGCGCGGCCCTCGGCAATGTCGGGAACGAAGATTTCCCAGACCCCGATGTCGAGGCGCTTGCGTATCAGGTGGCGGCGGTGGTCCCAATCGTTGAAATCACCGACCACGCTGACGAACCGGGCGTTGGGCGCCCAGACCGCGAAGTGGACCCCGCTCACTCCCTCATGCTCAATCAGGTGCGCGCCAAGCTTGTCGAACAGCCGCAGGTGGGTGCCCTCGGCGATCAGGAAATCGTCGGTCGGGCCCAGCACCGGGCCGAAGCTGTAGGGATCGGTCAGCCACCATTCGTGAGTCCCGGCGGTGCAGCGGTATTTGACCGGCTGCAGCGCGCCCTTGAGCTTGCCTTCGAACAACCCGCGATCGTCCAGCCGCTTGAGCTTGCCGAGCTTTTTGCCCTTCAGATCGTGCGCCTCGGCCGTCTCCGCCCCCGGCAGGACCGCGCGGGCGAAAAGCCCGTCGGGCCCGGCGTGGACGCCAAGCAGCGAGAAGGGATCGGCGTGCGTCCCTTCCAAAAGTGCAGCAATGGCCTCTCCCGGTGGCTTCATGAGCCTTAGACTTTCCAGATATCCTTCGCATATTCCGCGATGGTGCGGTCGGACGAGAACCAGCCGACATTGGCGATGTTGTGAATGGCAGATTTGCGCCAGCCGGCCTGATCCTCCCAGCGCCGATCGACCTCGCGCTGTGCGGCGGCATAGCTGTCAAAATCGGCGGCGAGCAGGAACCAGTCGCTGTCGTAGAGTCCGTCCATCAGGCCGGTGTAGCGATGCGGATCGTCGGGCGAGAACACGCCCGAGGATATCGCCTCGATCGCTTGATGCAATTCGCAGCTGGCTTCGATAATTTCGCGTGGGTTGTAGCCATTGGCGCGCTTTTCGGCGACCTCGTCTGCGGTCAGGCCGAAAATGATGATGTTCTCGTCGCCGACCCGGTCCTTGATCTCGACGTTCGCGCCGTCGAGCGTGCCGATCGTCAGCGCGCCGTTGAGGGCGAACTTCATGTTGCCGGTGCCCGAGGCTTCCATTCCGGCGGTCGAGATCTGCTCGGACAAGTCGGCCGCCGGGATGATCCGTTCGGCCAGGCTGACGTTGTAGTTGGGCACGAACACCACCTTGAGCAATCCGCCCACCGAAGGATCGGCATTGACCCGCCGGGCGATGTCGTTGGCCAGTTTGATGATCAGCTTGGCGTTGTGATAGCTCGACGCGGCCTTGCCGCCGAAGATCTTGACCCGCGGCACCCAGTCACGCTCGGGATGGCTGCGGATCTGGTCGTAGAGCGCGACGGTCTCGACCAGGTTGAGCAACTGGCGCTTGTATTCATGGATCCGCTTGATCTGGACGTCGAACAGCGCGTCGGGGTTGAGCCGGATCCCGGTCAGGTCCTTGAGATGGCTGGCCAGCGCGACCTTGTTGGCGCGTTTGACCTCGGCAATGCGTTCGCCCAGCGTAGCATCACCCGCCAGCTTGTTGAGATCGACCAGCTGTTCGGCATCGTCAAGGAAGGCGTCGCCGATCGCATCGCGCAAAGTCGCGGTGAGGCCGGGATTGCATTGTTGCAACCAGCGGCGCGGGGTGACGCCGTTGGTCTTGTTGTTGATCTTGCCGGGGTAGAGCTTGTGCAGGCTGGAAAAGACCGTGGTCTTCATCAGCTCGGTGTGCAGCGCCGCGACGCCATTGACGCTGTGTGCCCCGGCGAAGGCCAAGTTGGCCATCCGCACCCGCCGGTCACCGCCCTCGTCGATCAGCGAGATTGCCGAGACCTCGCCGTCATCCAGCCCGCGCTTGCGGGCCTCGCGCAGCACCCGGCTGTTGATCGCATAGATGATCTGCATGTGACGCGGCAGCAGACGCTCGAACAACGGCAGCGGCCAGGACTCGAGCGCCTCGGGCAGCAAGGTGTGGTTGGTGTAACCGACCGTGCGCCGGGTGATCTCCCACGCCTCGTCAAATTCGAGCGCGTGGACATCGACCAGCAGCCGCATGATCTCGGCTACGGCAACCGCCGGGTGGGTGTCGTTGAGCTGGATCGCGGCCTTGTCGGGCAGGGTCCGGATATCGCCGTGATACTGGACGTGGCGGCGAACGATGTCCTGGATCGAGGCCGAGGTGAAGAAGTACTCCTGCCGCAGCCGCAGCTCCTGTCCGGCGGCGCTCGAATCCGCCGGATAAAGCACCCGGACCAGACTGTCGGCGCGGGCTTCGTCGGCCAGGGCGCCGATATGGTCGCCGGCGTTGAATGCGTCGAGCTTGATCGGATCGAGCGCATTGGCGGTCCACAGCCGCAGCGTGTTGACCCGCTTGCCGCGCCAGCCGACCACCGGGGTATCGACCGCCGTGGCCTCGACGGCTTCGGCGGGAATCCATTCGATGCTCTCACCCTTGGCGACGACTTCGCCGCCGTAGCCGATTCGGTAACAGCTCTCGCGCCGCTCAAACTCCCAGGGATTGCCGTGGGCCAGCCAGGTCTCGGGCAGTTCGACCTGCCAGCCATCGTCGATCCGCTGGCGGAACATCCCGTTCACATAGCGGATGCCATAGCCGTAAGCCGGGATATCGAGGCTGGCGAGGCTTTCCATGAAGCAGGCGGCGAGGCGGCCCAGGCCGCCATTGCCCAGCGCCGCGTCGGGTTCGAGTTCCTCAAGCGCGGCGAGGTCGAGCCCATGGCTGCGCAGTGCCAGCTCCATCTCGCGGGTCATGCCAAGGTTGGTCATCGCGTCACGCAGCAGCCGCCCGATCAGAAACTCGAGGCTGAGGTAATAGACCCGCTTGCCGCCTTGCTCGTAAGTCCGCCGGGTCGACTCCATCCAGCGGTCGATCACGTCGTCGCGCAGGGCGAGTACCGTGGCGGTAAACCAGTCATGCGGCTTGGCCGCGCGCTCGTCCTTGCCGACCCGGTGGCGCAGGACATCGATAATCCGCGCCTCCAGCAATTCGGCCTTGGGGTTTGAAATGACTGTCACGAACCCGAAACTCCTCGATAGCATGGACGGTGCGGACCGGTTTTCTCCGGCCCCGCACACTGCAAACCGTTATTCAGCCATCGTTCCCCTGATTCCGGACTATGCCGAGCCTTGCGCGCGCGGCAACCGCTGATTTGCGTGCGGGTTCGTATTCATGGCTGCAAATGGGACGGTTGGCGGTTGCCAAGCGGTCGGCCCGGCCCGATGCAGGACGGCGATGGCCAAGGCTTCGTCCCCGGAATTGCACGAATTGGCCGAGGCTGCGGGCGTTCAGCGTCAGTGGCGCGACGTCGAGGGGCGGGATCGACTAGTTGGCGATGATGCGCTCAGGGCAATTCTGACTGCTTTTGGATATCCGGCCGATAATAGCCGCAAGATCAAGGCAAGCCTGTCCGGATTGGCCGAACGCCAGCATCGCCCGCCGCCGATGCTGGTCACCGAGGTCGGGCAGGCCACGTCGCTCCACACCACCGCAACGAGCGCCGAGTTGACCGGGGAAGACGGCGTCACCCGGCGTATCGAAATCGTCGATGGCTGCCTCGCGCCGCTGGCCGAGCCCGGCTATTTCGACCTAGCAGTGGGCGGCGAAACTCGCAAGCTCGCGGTTGCCCCGCGGCATTGTCCGCTGCCCGCAGGACGGGGGTGGGGCATTTCGATCCAGATCCCGGCCTTGCGCGGCGGAACCGCCCGCGCATTCGGCGGGTTTGCCGAATTGGCCGATGCCGCGCAGACGCTGGGCCAGGCCGGCTGCGCTGCCCTGGCGATCAATCCGGTCCATGCGATGTTCCCCGGGTTCGGAGAGGGTTTCAGCCCCTATTCGCCTTCGAGCCGGACCTTCCTCAACGCCGCGATGGGCGATCCGGCCGTGCTGGGCTTGCCGCCCTTGCCCAGTGCAAATGGCGGCGAGCTGATCGACTGGCCAACTGTACTGCCGCAGCGGCTCGCCGATCTGCGCGCAAGCTTTACCGCGCTCGATGCCGGGCAGCGGTTGCGGATCGCACGGGCGAGCGAGGCGGAGGGTCCGGCTTTGCGCCGCCATGCAACTTTTGATGCGCTCGATTGCCACTTCCGCCGTCGCGGCGCGAAGGACTGGCGGGACTGGCCTGCCAGATACCGCAAACCGGACAGCGCCGCCGTCGCGCGGTTCGCCACCGAGCATGCCGAGGAAATCGAATTCCACCTGTTTGCGCAATGGCTCGCCCGCGAAGGACTGGACGCGGTCCAGGCGCAGGCCACCGCCGCAGGCATGGCCATCGGCCTGATCGCCGACCTTGCGGTCGGGGTTCATCCGGGCGGGAGTGACAGCTGGGCCACGCCCGAGGCGATGCTCCACGGGTTGACCATCGGGGCTCCGCCCGATCCGCTCGGCCCGCTTGGACAGAACTGGTCGATCACCGGGTTCTCACCCGCCGGCCTGCGTGACAGCGGCTACCAGCCATGGATCGCGATGCTGCGCTCGGCCTTGCGCTCGGCAGGGGGGCTGCGGATCGACCATGCCTTCGGACTGGCGCGGCTGTGGGTCATTCCCGAGGGCTGCGATTCGGCGCAAGGGGCTTACCTGACCTACCCGTTTCTTGATCTGGTGCGGCTGGTCACGCTGGAGGCTCATCGTGCCAATGCCCTGATCATCGCCGAGGATCTGGGCACCGCACCATCCGGGTTCACCCAGGCCGTGTCGGAGCGCAACATGCTGGGCATGCGCTTGCTGTGGTTTGAGCGCGCCGCCGATCAGGGCTTTATCGGCGCGCAGGACTATCCGCAAAACTGCGTGGCAATGACCGGCACCCACGACACCCCAACCGTCGCCGGCTGGTGGTCAGGGCTGGACCTGGACTGGGCGGACCGGCTGGGGCGGTTGCCCGCCGGGATCGACCGAACCAAGGCCGAGGAGATCCGCGACTGGGACCGGGGACTGCTGTGGTCGACGATCGGCTCGGACGCGCGGCCGGGTCCGGACAATTCCGAACCGGTGGTAACTGCTGCGCTGGAGCACGTGGCTAGATCGCCGGCCTTGCTTGCCATCGCTCCGCTCGAGGACTTACTGGCAGAAGCCGAACAGCCGAACCTGCCCGGCACCACCATCGAGCACCCAAACTGGCGGCGCAGACTGGCTGCTCCGCTTGGTGTCCTGCTGAACGAACCGCAAGTTAGGTCGCGGATTGAAGCGATCTCTCGCCGGAGGTGAAGCAGGCTCAATTGGCATGGCCGAGCCATAGTGGTCGGCGGTTCTACCGTCCCTCGGGCGTAAACGTCGCGACCAGATCGAACCTGTCTCCGCGGAAGGTCTGGCAGACATAGGTAACCGGCTCGCCGGTGCGCCAGGTCCAGCGTTCGACCAGCAGGCAGGGGGTGTAGCGCGGGATGGCGAGGTGGGTGCTGACCTCTGCACTCGCGCCGATCGCGCTGATCCGGTGACGCGCCTGGGTCCAGGGCACCGACTGGATCAGCCAGGTGCCGGGTGCTTGCGCGGCGAAATCGGCATTTGCCGCCTCGGGCACGCTGGCAAGGCTGATCAGCCGGTCTTCGTATGCAAACGGGCCATCCTGCCCCTGATGGATACCCGTAAGGTGGCGTAGCCGGGTGCCGCTGGCAAAATTGCCACTCAGCCCGTCATCGCGGCGAAAGTCCGAGGTCAGCAAGTCAAACCGGTAGCTGCCGGTCCGCTCGGCGATCGCCTTGCCGATGTCGGGAATGTCGAGCACTGCCGATTGCACATGCGGATAGGCGACGAAGGTCCCCGCCTTGCGCCGCCGTTCGAGCAAGCCGGTGCGGACCAGCGCGGTCAGGGCCTTGCCGACGGTGGCCCGCGCGCAACCGTAGTGCATAACCAGCTCGTGCTCGAACGGAATCCGGTGGCCCGGCGGCCATTCCCCCGAGGCGATGCGCGCTTCGATCTCAGAGCGGATCCGTTCGGCAATCGTCATTGGGCCATGATCCGGTCCACCACCTTGAGGTATTGCGCGGTCACGGCGGCGCGATCCTGATGCTGGCCGCCCGATACGACCCTGCGCCCCCGCTTCCAGACCGTGTCGATACAGCTGCCCCGCGCGGCAAAAATCCAGCTGTCGAGCAGTTGATCGCCCGAACGGCCATGGAGCGCGGGATGGTCTGCGGTCAGGGTGACGAAATCGGCTGCATGGCCTACCGCCAGCCCCGGCGCGATGCCCATGGCTTGTGCACCGCCCGAAAGCGTGGCCTCGAACAGGCGCCGCGCGACCGAGGGACAGGCGTCGCTCGCCAGGACATTGCGGGCCTGATGCGCCAGCCGTTGGCTGTATTCGAGCGTCCGCAGTTCCTGCGCGGGGTCGATCAGCACGTTTGAATCGGTGCCGGTGGCGATCCGTCCACCCGCCGCCAGAAACCGCCGCGCGGGAAAGATGCCGTCGCCGAGATTGGCTTCGGTGATCGGGCACAGCCCGGCGACCGCACCACTTGCCGCCAGGGCATCGGTTTCCGCGTCGGTCAGGTGGGTGGCATGGATCAGGCACCAGCGCTGATCCAGCCCGGCATGGTCAAGCAGCCATTCGACCGGACGCTGGCCGGACCAGGCCAGACTGTCCTGCACTTCCTTTTGCTGTTCGGCAGCGTGGATGTGGATTGGTCCGTACGGGTGCATGGCGATCAGCGCGGCAAGCTCGTCCGGGGTAACCGCACGCAAGCTGTGCGGGGCTATCCCGAGCCGGTCCCCTACAGCAAGCAGCGGGCCGCACGCATCGAGCAGGCGCGCGAAGCTATCGAGATCATGGATGAAGCGGCGCTGACCGTGGCCCGGGGCCTGGCCGCCGAAATTGCTGTGCGCGTAGAACACCGGGAGCATGGTCAGGCCGATCCCGGTTGCGCACGCGGCTCCCGCAGTTCGCGCGGCCATTTCGGCCGGGTCGGCATAGGACCGACCATCGGTGTCGTTGTGCAGGTAGTGAAACTCACCGACATGGGTGTAGCCGGTTTCGAGCATCTCGGCGTAGGCCAAGGCGGCGATCGCCTGCATATCGTCCGGGGTCAGCCGATCGAGGAAGCGGTACATCACCTCGCGCCAGCTCCAGAAATTGTCGTCGCTGTTGCCGCCGCGGTGTTCGGCCAGACCCGCCATGCCGCGCTGAAACGCGTGGCTGTGGACATTGGCCAGGCCGGGGAGGGTGATCTGGTGGGTCTCATCACCCGGGCCGACGTCGACGCCGGTCTCGACGGATGCAATCAGCCCGTCCGCGACGGTGAACCGGACACTCTGCGCCCAGCCACCGGGGAGCAGGGCTGTTGCAGACCAGAATGCGGACATCGGGACTCTCCGGCGAGGTGTGATATTATGTCTAGACATAATGAAATCGATCTGCAACTCCTATGTCCATGAACAGCGAGTCCGTCCTCAACTGCGACCGGCTGTGGCAAGGTGCCCGGCTTGCCACCATGACCGAAGCAGGCGTGGTGGAAGACGGGGTCGTCGCCTGCCGGGATGGGCGGATCGTCTATGCCGGGAGCCGGGCCGATGCGCCTGCACTTCAAGCCCGAGAAGTGGTTGATTGCGCAGGCCGCTGGATCACCCCGGGGCTGATCGACTGCCACACGCACCTGATCCACGCCGGCAACCGCGCGCACGAATTCGAGCTGCGGCTGGCGGGGGCGAGCTATGAGGAAATTGCCCGCGCCGGGGGCGGCATTGTCTCGACGATGAAAGCGACGCGTGCGGCGAGCGTTGAGGAACTGGTTGAGGCCGCTTTGCCGCGGCTCGACGCGTTGATCGCTGAGGGCGTGACCACGATCGAGATCAAGTCGGGCTACGGCCTTTCGCTCGACGCCGAGGTGAAAATGCTCCGCGCCGCCCGGCACCTGGGCGAGGTGCGTGGGGTCAAGGTCAAAACCAGCCTGCTCGCCGCCCACGCCCTGCCGCCGGAGTTCGCCGGTGATGCCGATGGCTATATTGCCCATGTATGCGATGCGATTATCCCGGCGGCGGCGAAGGCCGGGCTGGCCGACGCTGTCGATGGTTTCTGCGAATCGATCGGTTTCACCGCTGCCCAGATCGAACGCGTGTTCGCGGCTGCGCGGACCCATGGCCTGCCGGTCAAACTTCATGCCGAACAACTTTCCAACAGCCACGGTGCAGCGCTTGCCGCGCGTTTTGGGGCATTGTCGGCGGATCATCTCGAACATCTCGATGAAGCAGGAATTGCCGCGATGGCCAGTGCCGGGACGGTCGCGGTGCTGTTGCCGGGGGCCTATTATTTCACCCGTGAAACCTTGCCGCCGCCGGTCGCCGGGCTGCGCGCGGCCGGCGTGCCGATCGCGCTGGCGACTGATTGCAATCCCGGAACTTCGCCGCTCACCTCGCTGTTGCTGGCGATGAACATGGCGGCGACGCTGTTCCGCCTGACCGTCGAGGAATGCCTCGCCGGGGTAACCCGCGAAGCCGCCCGTGCGCTGGGGATGCTCGATCAGGTCGGAACGCTGGAAGCTGGCAAGTCCTGCGACCTCGCCATCTGGGACATCGAGCGCCCGGCCGAACTGGTCTACCGGATCGGCGCGAACCCGCTCCACCAACGCATCTGGAGAGGGCAATGAGCATTACCATTCAGGCCGGAGCGGTCTCGCTGGCCGATTGGCGGCGGATCTATCGCGGCGAAACGCCGGTGCTCGATCCATCTTGCTATGAGAGGATCAACGCCAGCGCCGCTTCGGTCGCCCGCATTCTGGAGCGACACGAGCCGGTTTACGGAATCAACACCGGCTTCGGCAAATTGGCCAGCGTCAAGATCAGCGACGACGATCTGCTTACCCTCCAGCGGAACATTGTGTTGAGCCATGCGGCGGGGGTGGGCGAACCGATGCCGGTACCGATCGCGCGGCTGATGCTGGCGCTGAAGCTCGCCAGTCTCGCGCAGGGGGCCTCGGGCGTGCAGCTGGCGACCGTGCAGATGCTGGGCAGCCTACTCGAATTGGGGCTTACCCCGGTGATTCCGGCGCAAGGCTCGGTCGGGGCCTCAGGCGATCTTGCCCCATTGGCGCACATGGCGGCGGCGATGATCGGGACCGGGGAAATCTGGGTGGACGACGTCCGCACGCCTGCGCTTCAGGCCTTGAACGATGCCGGGTTGTCGCCGCTTGTGCTCGGACCGAAGGAAGGGCTGGCTCTGCTCAACGGCACCCAGTTCTCTTGTGCCTATGCGCTGGCTGGGCTGTTCGAGGCGGAACGGCTGTTCGCCTCCGCACTGCTGACCGGCGCGCTTTCGACCGAAGCTGCAAAAGGCTCCGACGCGCCGTTCGATCCGCGCATCCATGCTTTGCGCGGTCATAAGGGCCAGATCGAAACGGCGGCGGCGCTGCGCCAGTTGATGCGGGGCTCGGCGATTCGCGCATCGCACTTGACCGGCGATACCCGGGTGCAGGATCCCTATTGCCTGCGCTGCCAGCCACAGGTGATGGGGGCCGTGCTCGACCTGCTGCGGCAGGCGGCGACCACGCTGCACACCGAAGCGAATGGCGTGTCCGACAATCCGCTGATCTTCGCCGAAACCGATGAAGCGCTGTCGGGCGGCAATTTCCATGCCGAACCGGTCGCCTTCGCCGCCGACATGATCGCGATTGCGCTGTGCGAGATCGGCTCGATCGCCGAGCGCCGCATCGCCATGCTGGTCGATCCGGCCCTGTCCGGCCTGCCGGCCTTCCTGACGCCCAGGCCGGGCCTGAACTCGGGCTTCATGATCCCGCAGGTCACGGCCGCAGCCCTGGTCTCGGAGAACAAGCAGAAGGCCTATCCGGCCAGCGTCGATTCGATCCCGACCTCGGCCAACCAGGAAGACCATGTCTCGATGGCCGCCCACGGGGCCCGTCGCCTGCTGGCCATGGTCGAGTCGGCCACGGCCATCCTCGGCATCGAACTGCTGGCGGCGGCCCAGGGCTGCGACTTCCACGCCCCGCTGAAATCCAGCCCGGCCCTGGAGGCCGTCCAGATCGGAAGAGCGTCGTGTAGGGAAAGAGTGTCTTCGCCTGTGTAGATC